>JBGTJM010000268.1:0-2947 GCA_041745115.1 Thermomicrobiales bacterium | reverse complement strand
CTTTGTAAAGCGCCCGCAGTAACGGCTCCGATGCCGTTCCGCCCTGGATCGCTACGGTCTGACCTGGCTGGACGACCACGGAAAAGCCGGCGAGCGTTGTGGCCCATTTCTGCATCATCGAGTCTGACATCTGGTCTCCATTTCGGTGTTTCGGGCCGTTCCTGGGTCATGACCGAGCACATCTGGCTGGTTATACCATGACGCTGGTCCGCATCCGCTGATTCAACCTGGATGGCGATGAGTCAGATTCCTATCGCCATACCTTCTGCTCGAGGATCCGAACCACCGCAGAGTACCCCAGTTTCAGGATCGCGAGCGATGAGCTGGACTGATCCGCTCTGGGCCCAAGGCTGCTGTTCTACCACGTTGTGTCCGCGGGCTTTCAGATCTCGGATGACATCGTCGCCGACCTGGGACTCGATAAACAGTGAATAGGGATTTCCGAGATCGATTGGGTAGGTTGCCGGGAAGATTGACCAGCGAGGGACCTCGGTTGCCGCTTGCACATCGAGTCCGTCATCGATCAGGCCGGTCAGTGTCTGCAGGTTCCATTGAGGCTGGCTATCGCCACCAGGGGTGCCACCGACCATGATTGGCGTGCCGGAATCGTCGGCCACCATGTAGCAGTTGAGGGTATGGACAGTCTTCTTGCCCGGTGCGTACTGGTTCGGGTGGCCATCCTCAAGCGAAAAACAGTGCCCTGCACGATTGTTTAGCAGGATGCCGGTGTCTCCGGCCACGACGCCACTGCCGAACCCAGCCGAGATCGAGATGATCATCGACACCATCATGCCGTGCCGATCGATGACACAAAGGTAGGTGGTATCGCCATCGGTGAGAGGCTGAGCGGCGACCTGCTCTGCTGCGCGCTCTGGGTCGATTTCCTGTCGCCGCCGTTTCGCCCATTCTTTGGAGATCAGCATGTCGACCCTGGGCTCGATGAATGCCGGATCGCCTACGTATCCCAGCCGATCAGAGAATGCCAGCTTGAGGGCCTCGACTTCGAGGTGAATGCTCGAGGCTGAACTGACTCCAGATCGAGCAAGATCGTCGTGCTCAACGATGTTCAATGCTTCGAGGAGCACCATGCCAGGCGTGGGAAAGCCCGTCTCCAGAATGGTGAAATCGCGATAGGTCGTCGAGATCGGAGGGGTGACCGTTGCCTGATGGCCGGAGAAATCGTCTGCAGTGAGGGCGCCGCCCAGCGACTGCAGAGCAGTAGTGATTTCGGCGGCAAGGGGGCCATCGTAGAAGAGTGCCTCTCCACCTTTCGCAATTCGGTCAATGGTTTGTGCCAGATTCGGCTGACGAAGAACTTGTCCGACCGTTGGCGGAACGCCGTCCGGCAGAAATATAGCAGCCGTGGTGGGAGTCTTTGCGAGAAGTGGCTCGATGTCGCGAGCCGAACGAGCAAGCGCATGCCCGACCGGGAACCCATCGCGAGCGTGGCCGATGGCCGCTGAAGCAAGTTCCGCCATCGGTCTCGACCCGTAGAGTCGGTGGAGCTCCCAGACTCCAGCGGGGAATCCGGGAACGGACGGCGAAAGCGGGCCCTGCTGAGGCATCAGCCTGCCTCCATCATCGCCGTGCTCCCGCATGAACTCGAGTGAAGCACCTCGTGGGGCGATACCGCTACTGAGCACAGTGTTCACAGGACGCCCGGGTTCGGAAACAATCGCGAAGAGATCGCCGCCGACGCCGCAAGCCGCAGGCATCACGACAGCGGCCGTCCATGCTCCGGCGATCGATGCATCTACTGCATTTCCGCCAGCGGCGAGTGTCGAGGCGATCGAGCTGACTACCAATGGGTGCTGGCCCGCGCCCATGCCATTCAGTGACAGGACCGGAGCACCCTTTCTGCGGCGGGATTCGGGAAACGGAATCCATGAATCATTAGGAAAACCAAATGCCAAAAGATTGCTCCTTCATTGAACGGTGTCACTCAACATCACGAACCTCGACACTTCGTGCGAGAGTATGACCTGACGCCGACTCGTCCGTCTGAGAAAGGAAACCGAAATGTGCCACAGCGGATGCCCAATGCCGGTCAGCGGCGGCGCAGGAATAGCGGAGTACCAACGGCTGGTGCGCTCTGGCGCAACGGACATTCCCGTTTTTGCTGCCCAGCCAGAATCTGGCGCAGGTCATGCAGTCATCATCCTCCACGACATCTTTGGCGCGAACGATTTCTACCACGATCTGGCTCGACGACTGGCGGCCGAAGGTTTTCTCGCACTCCTGCCAGATCTCTTTGTTCGGCAAGGCCCTCTGCCCGAGCCGTCGCGAGAGGCTGCAATGGCACGAGGGGGGCAACTCGATCAGACGCAGTCCATGGCCGATATCGCAGAAGTGATTCGATTCGCCCAGCGTTTGGAAAGGTCCACAGGCAGGGTTGGGCTGGTGGGATTCTGCATGGGAGGAACACTCGCACTGCTGACAGCGGCACGCAATCCGCTTCCAGATGCTGCTGTCGCCTATTACGGATTCCCTGCCGGTCGTCAGGGATGGGCGAACCGTCCGATGGATGAAGTCTCCGAGGTGCGCGCTCCGGTGCTTGCATTCTGGGGTGACCAGGATCACGGGGTTGGTATGGACAATGTCAATGAGTACACGAGACTGGCTTCAGAGCACGACGCGCCAATCGAATCTTCGATCTACCCTGATCTCCCGCATGGTTTCCTGACGTTTGACCCGGAATCGCCGAATTATCAAGGTGCGAAGGACTCCTGGACGCGAACGCTGGCATTTCTGCGTGACAACCTGGCCGGCGATGTCTGACGATACGGCCCAAGATCTGGGAACTGTTCGTTTCCTTGCGGGGATTGGCCGCCTCAAGGCGCTGAAGCGGACAGGGTGGCTCGATCGGGAAATTCCGCCCGAAGATGTCGAATCAGTGGCCGATCACTCATTTCGGGTGGCGCTAATGGCGATGATTCTGGCGGCGGAT
>JBGTJM010000267.1:0-4218 GCA_041745115.1 Thermomicrobiales bacterium | reverse complement strand
ACCGGATACCCAGCATTCAGCGCGTCTCGCTCGATCCGGTACTCGGTCGATATCTTGATCTCTCCGTTCTCGATCAGGGAGCACTTGGCAGTCGTTCCACCGATATCGAGCGTTATCAGGTTCGGATGGTCGATCAGCTCGCCAATCGCGGCCGCGCCGATCACTCCACCCACCGGACCTGACTCGACCATATGGATAGGCTGCTGCTTCGAGAGGTCGAACGTAGCCGTTCCACCGTTCGACTTCATCACATCGAGCGGTCCGCCGATACCCACATCACGAAGTCCACGTTCGAGCGATCCGAGGTACGACGCCGCCACTGGCCGCACATACGCATTCAGAACCGCCGTGCTCGTCCGCTCGTATTCGCGCCATTCCCGGGTGATCTCCGACGAAGCGCCGATCTCCACACCTGGCAGAAGCTCCCGCAGTCGCGCTACGGCCGCAATCTCATGGTCGGCATTTGCGTAGGAATGCAGGAAAGACACCGCGACTGCCTCACATCCAGCCTTGTCGATTCGCAATGCCACGTCTTCGAGGTCGTCGCCAGCCAGCGGTGTCACAATCTCGCCCTTGTAATTCATCCGCTCCGTGACCTCGAACCGAAGCTCGCGGGGCACAAACGGCGGCTGTTTGCGAAACCGAAGATTGTAGATATCGGGACGATTCGCCCGGCCAATCTCCAGCACATCGCGACAGCCGCGAGTCGTCACAAGCGCCGTGGCCGCACCCTTTCGCTCCGTCAGCGCATTGATGATCACCGTGGTGCCATGAACGAAGTGGTCGACCGACCCTGGCTCCAGCCGCGATTTCTGGATGGCGTCCATGATGCCGTCAGAAAAGGCAGGGGGCGTGGAAGACGACTTCGCCAGCCCAATCGCTCCGGTTGCATCATCGAGGTACACCAGGTCCGTAAACGTTCCGCCAATATCCGTCGCAAGGCGCATGAGCTCGTTCGTCTCCTGACTGATAAGGACGATCCCGGTCACATCCGGTGATGCGTTTTTGATTGTATCCGACCGATTCCCGGTGTCCGCCTGGGATATCTCCACTGACCAATACCGAAAACACTCCTCCAAAAGAGTCCAACCGCTAGACTCGACATGACGCTCAGGATTGGCTGGGTGGCGGGCTCAATCCGAGGGATTGAAATCCCGATTCATCGCGGAATGCCCGCAAACCCGTCGGGCCGGGATACAGTAGCAATCACTGCAGAGATTGGGAATGAGTTCCCCTAGCTGTGTTCTGTCGAATTGACATTGGAGATCATATGAATCTAAACAGTGACATCTCGATACAACAGGTAGAGGCATTCATCGAAATCCCTCGTGGCAGCAGAAACAAATACGAGTACGACGAGAAAGCCGGCCAGTTCAAGCTCGATCGCGTTCTCTACAGCTCGGTCCACTATCCAACCGACTATGGATTCATTCCGGAAACGCTCGCGGAGGATGGCGACCATCTCGATATCCTCGTCCTTGTCGAGGAGCCGACCTTCCCCGGCTGCATCATTCCGGCTCGGCCAATCGGCGGACTCGACATGTCAGATGAAAAGGGGTCGGACTTCAAAGTGCTGGCGGTGCCTCTCGGCGATCCCCGATTCGAGCAGGTCCGTAGCCTCGACGACATCGGTGACCACTGGATGCGGGAGATCGAGACGTTCTTCGATACCTACAAGATCCTCGAACCCAAGCAGACCGAAGTGTTGGGCTGGCATTCTGTCGAAGAAACCCGGCTCGTCATTGCCAGATGCCGGGAGAGCTTTCGGACCGGATGACGTGCGTGGACCCGTTCGCTTGCGTTCAGGCCGAATGCATACTCGGATAAAACGTCAATCCTTCTGCGCGCCTGACCCAGCCGGGCAGACAACTATCGTCTTCGAACATCAACTCGCGTCGATCTCTTGGATCCATCGGTTTTTCGGCAGGTTCCCATGCTAAAATCAGCGGGAATCTGAAAGGGGAAAATCGATGAACGGTGTGCATGACATGGGCGGAATGCATGGGTTCGGTCCAATAGTGATCGACGAGGACGAGCACCTGTTTCACGCGCCGTGGGAAGCGCGAGTCAGGTCGATGGTGATGCTTTCGATTGCCCAGGGCCGCTTCAACGCTGATGCATCCCGATACGGCATCGAGCAGATGCCACCGGCAGTGCAGCTGAATGCCCCGTACTTCGAGCGGTGGTTGGCGTCACTCGAGTTCAACCACGTCAGAGAGGGGAATGTCTCGGAAGTTGAGCTCGAGGACCGCATAGACGTCCTTCGTGAGAATCCGTCGTTTACGGTCGAACCAAAGGCACCGCTGCGACCTTCGAACCCTCCCCGGACTGGCAATCTCGATGGCCTGGTTGGTCTATCTGCCAATCCCAGGTTTGCGGTCGGCGATGCCGTTATCGCCAAAAACATCAACCCACTCGGCCACACACGTTTGCCCCGGTACGCACGAGGCAAGCGCGGCACGATCACCAGGGTTCACGGAATCTTTGCCTTCGCCGACACCAACGCTCATGGCCTTGGCCTCCAGCCGCAGACCGTGTACAACGTGGCGTTTGCCGGGCGTGAACTTTGGGGCGATTCGGCAGAGATGAATCAGGTGGTCTCACTAGACCTGTGGGAATCGCATCTCGAACCGCCGCCGGCAGAATAGGACGCACTTATGACCGCTGACCCGGAGCAGGAGCCATATGTAGCGCTTCGCACGAAGGCGCTGGAATCACTCTTGATCGAAAAGGGATTGCTCACCGAAGAAGCCAAAGACAGGCAAGTGAGCGCCTATGAAATGGACATCGGTCCGCTGGCCGGCGCAAAGGTTGTGGCAAAGGCCTGGACAGACGCCGAATTTCGGGGACGGCTGCTCTCGGACGCAGGCGCGGCAATCGCTGAGATGGGATTGGCGACCGGAACATCGCTGGTCGTCGTCGAAAACACGCCGGACGTTCACAACATGGTCGTGTGCACACTCTGCTCGTGCTATCCATGGATGGTTCTCGGGCTGCCTCCCACCTGGTACAAAAGCTTCGCCTATCGCTCCAGGGCGGTCATCGAACCACGATCAGTCCTCAGCGAATTCGGTCTCGAGCTGCCCGAAGATGTCACAGTACACGTCTGGGACAGCAGCGCCGAGCAACGGTATATGGTGTTGCCGCAGCGCCCCAGTGGCACAGAAGCAATGTCAGAAGATGAGCTCGCGTCACTGGTCTCGCGTGACGCTATGATCGGCGTCGCGGCGGTCGAAGAACCGGCCACTTAGCAGCCTCCAGTCCAGGCGATTTCGGAGCAGCCAATGTCCGATCAACGAATCATCAGCATGAGCGACGATCTGGCGATTCCAAGGCGAAATGGTGAGCTGGTCTTCGAAGCGCCCTGGGAAGGTCGCGTCTTTGGAATGGCAGTCACGCTCTACGACGAAGGGCAGTTTCACTGGGACGAGTTTCGAACGAGACTGATGGCAGAAATCGCTGACGCTGAAGAGCATGGCGATGAGTCCACCTATTACGAGCGATGGCTCGCCTCGTTCGAGCGTCTGCTGATCGAAGCTGAAGTATTGACGCCCGGCGAAATCGATGGCAGAACCGCTGAATTCGTCACGGGACTGTGGGATGTCCACGAGCACTACGAAACAACATCCGATGCGACATCGAGCTCGACGAGAACCCCTCATCGCTCAGCTATGCGGAATATCGTCTGGCGCGCAGATGGCGAGCCGATCAACGTTTATCGAAGACCTGGTCAGCTCTTTGTCTGTGCCACCGGTTGCTGCTGTGGGCACACCGAACGCGGCCACGACCCTGTCAACGAATCGCTGTACCACCATGAGTGGGCGCGACGGAAAATCAGACACAAGGTTCATCTCTCGATGGGAGGATGCCTCGGACCCTGCGCACTCTCGAACGTTGCGCTACTCCTGTACGGAGGGCATCAGATCTGGTTCCATTCGATCGCCACTGATGCCCAGGTCGTTGAGATGTTCGATTACATCGAGTCCATGGTGAGAGCAGAAGAGTTCGTACCACCTCCTGCAGCCCTCGCTGACATCTCCTTCGACGTCTTCGATTGGTCAGTCGCGTCCAACGCCGGGCGATCAACCCTGGCCGATGATCTTGCAGCGGACTAGCATCAGTTTCAAGGTACTACCAGGGCGCCAAAGATCGCCAGATAGTTTGGGCTCACATTGAGTTTGTTCCCGATCGGCTATCGTTAGGTGGGTTGGGATTCGC
>JBGTJM010000266.1:0-3855 GCA_041745115.1 Thermomicrobiales bacterium | reverse complement strand
AACCGTCTGTGACCCGCTCTGCCAGCTCGAACATCTCGTCGTTCACGAATGGCGAACCAATGCCGTCGACGAAATTCGGGGTAAACGGCACCTCCACCGGGTGCCCTGCTCTAAGTGAAGGTGCGAGTGGCGCGCCCGTGTCGACTTCACAGGCAAACACCTTGCATTCAGGCTTCATCGCTTTGACCGCCGAAGCAATCCCGCAACACAGTCCGCCGCCGCCCCACGGCACGACCACCGCATCGACATCTGGCAGATCCTCGATGATCTCCAAACCGGCAACTGCATTGCCCGCCATCACATTCGGATCGCTGTATGGGTGAATGAATACACCTTCCGCGCCCGGGTAGCCACGGTTGCGAAAGACATCGACCCATTCATCAACCGGCAAGCTCACGACGTTGCCGCCGTACCGGCGAACAGCATCGATCTTTGTCTTCGGGGCCGTTTCCGGAACATACACCGTGCAGGGCACCCCCAGCTCTCGCGCCGCCCATGCCACGCCCTGCGCCATGTTCCCTGCACTGCCGGTCCAGACACCCTCGGATAGCGCCTCCTTACCGGCCGCCAGCATCGCATTCGACGCTCCACGAAGCTTGAACGACCTGATCGGCTGCAAACACTCCAGTTTTAAATAGACCTGGCACGGACCGTCATCGAAATCCATCTTCACCAGCGGCGTGCGCATCACAATCTCCCGGGTACGAACCTGCGCGTCCCGAGCCATGTCGATCGAAACAGGATCGAAGTGGAGCGCGTCTGGCCCCGGAATGGTTTTCACCTCTAGACTCCTCAATACACATCAATCGCCTGCTGCGGGGTACGCTACACCCACGAAGCGAGTCTCGCAATCGCAAAGAAACGGAGGAGCGCCATCGAGAACATACGCAATTTGGCCAGCAATGTGGTCGATCGAGTTCGCCCGGGTCGATCTTCCCTCCTTGAACACTCGTCGATCGCGCCGGTGCATCCTCGCGTGTTGATGATCGTCCACGATCCGCCCGTTGCCAGCGAAGGCAACCGACGCCTAACTGACGTTTTTGGCTGGCATCAGCCGGCGCGCCTTGCCCAGGGGTACATCGACGATCTTCGCACTTGCAGTGGCGGCTATCTCAACTACCAGATCGTCGAGCGCATCGATGCCGATTCGTATCCCCCCAAGGAAGACGGGTTTCGTTATGACGAAGAAACCTATCTCGCAGCCTGGCGAGCGAAAAAGCGGCGGGAGCCCGATCGCATCGACTACCCGGCCCAGATCGCGGCCTTCCAGCTCGAGCACCGCCACCGCATGAACGAGTTCGACGAAGTGTGGTTCTTCTCATTCCCGTTCGCTGGCGACTATGAATCAACGATGGTCGGACCGGGCGCATTTTGGTGCAACTCTCCACCGGTAACAGGCACAGAGCGGTTCGCAGCCCGGTTCATCATGATGGGGTTCAACTATGAGCGAGGCGTCGATTGCATGCTGGAAAATTTTGGCCACCGGGCAGAGTCGATCATGCGCAAGGTCTACGAGCCCCTGAGTTCCGAGGGCGATCTTTGGGCCCGATTCATCCAGCATGAGAAGACTCATCCCGGAAAGGCCCATTGTGGAAACGTCCACTTCGCGCCGAACAGCGAAAAGGATTACGACTGGGGAAACAGGCGTCCTGTCAACAGCTACTGCGACGACTGGCTCACTTTTCCAGATCTGCCTGGGGAGTCCCGCACGATGACCTGCGCCGATTGGGGTGATGGCGACATGCGCCAGCACCATCTCTGGTGGCTCAGCCATCTTCCCAAAGTACCCGGCGAAACAAACGGCATCGCCAACAACTGGTGGCAGTACATCGTCGACCCAAACCTGGTGAAATAACCAAAAAAATGGCGGACCGTCCGACGATTGGCCCGCGCCGCACGTCCGTTGACGATGTCACCCGCCACTGCTAACACACAATCCGGCCCGGTTCGAAGCCAGACTCCGTACAGTTCGCCTGGAGGTGAAGATGTCAATAGCGACAGTACGTTTCGAAAGTGAATCATTGGGACGCTGGACAACCTACAACGTCCTGATGCCAGAGACAGGAACCGGCCCCTTCCCCGTCGTGATTCAGCTTCATGGCCTCGGCGACGATTCGCGAACTTGGCTCGATCGATCGAATCTGGCCCGATACGTTTCTGAGCTCCCGTTGATCGTGGTCCTGCCAGACGGCGAGACATCTGGTTATGTGAACTGGAAGGAATCGGGCCGACTCCATCGGCAGGCGTTCGAGGATTTGATCGTGCGCGACATCCCGAACCATCTCCGTCGCCACTTCGCCGTCGCCAGCGGTCACTGGGGCATCGGCGGACTCTCGATGGGCGGCTATGGCGCAATGCGGCTGGGTCTCAAATACCCGGAACTGTTCGGATCGATCTGGGCCCACTCTGCAGCTTTCGAAATCGATCACTATCTCGATCAGGACCTTGTTGATCCTGAAATCATCGCCGACGCCAGCATCCAGCTGCACGCCCGGACAATAGTGGAGTCAGGCTCATACCGGCCGATCATCTCGTTCGACTGCGGCGTCGATGACGAGCTCATCGAGGGTAACCGAGATCTTCATGCATTCATGGACGGCATTGGGCTCGAGCACACCTACGCCGAGCATCACGGGGATCACACCTGGGACTACTGGGACGAGCATGTGTGCGAAGCATTCGAGCAGCATGCGCGGGTGCTCCTTCAGCCTTAGCCGACCCGCCGCTGAATCGCGCGGGACTTCGTAGTCTGTCCAACCGAAAAGCGCTGAAAGCCCCTGGCCCACGTTCTGAAAATGCGCTACAGCACAGGGATGATTGACCACAATCGGCGTGCTACATTTTCTGCTAGTAGCAGGCAGTTGAGCGTAAGTCACAGTCGATTCTCGCTGAATACTCGTTTCTGATGCCGGAGTTGGAACCGGATATGGAAATCATGGTCCTGCTCTTTCAGTTGAGCGGCGCGTTCACGGTGTTTAGCTACGGACTGCGTGCCTCGAGGACCGATCTCCTATACGTGTTGAACCACCCTCGGCTCCTCGCGGTCTCGCTCCTCGCAATGTTCGTCGTGACACCGGTCGCAGCACTCGCCGTCTCCCAGGTATTCGACCTGAACCACATTGGCACCGTCGCTCTGGTTGCGCTGGCTCTTGCTCCTCTCTCGCCAACATTACCCAAAAAGGAGCGTGAAGGGGGCGGCCACGCGCCATATGCCGTGAGCCTGGCTGTCACCGTTGTAGCGCTCTCAATTGTCGTTACGCCTCTGATGGTCGCATTTCTCGGAAACATCATGGGTCGGCCGTTTGGTGTCTCGTCCTGGGACGTGTTCCGTGCTGTTGGACTCATCGTCTTCCTGCCGCTCATCCTTGGAATAGCAGCAAAACTGGCACTTCGTTCAGTTCCTCACCGCCTCACTCAGATACTTGCGCGGCTATCCGACGTGTTCGTGTTGGTGGCGCTCGTTCTCCTCCTAATCATCACTGGGCCAACCATCGTTGACTACATTGATCTGGGCACAGTGGCGGCAATGGTCGTTTTCGCACTTGCATCCCTGGGAATTGGGTGGGTTATGGGTGGGCCTGAACCGGACCATTCCTTTGTCCTTGCGTTTTCCTGTCTGAGCAGGCATCCCGCCATTGCGTTGACCATCGCCACTACGAACTACCCGGGTGAGAATTTCGCAGCTGCCGTCTTGCTGGCAGTCTTCATCCAGGGCATTGTTGCAGGCCCATTTGTCAACTGGTACAAGGGAGTTCTCTCGATTGTGAGGAGTCCGCTTGGAATCAACCCACAGTCGTAGCACATGGCGACACTTTCAAATCGTGGCATGGGAAAGGAGATCGAAGATGACAGATG
>JBGTJM010000265.1:0-1871 GCA_041745115.1 Thermomicrobiales bacterium | reverse complement strand
TGCTCTGGATTCTGAACCCTGGTAGCTACGGCCAAGGACTAAAGTCCCTTCATTGCCCGATGCGAGATGCTCCCGCCGGTCCGGGCCGGCGGGAGCGATGTTCGTGACTATCCCAGAATGACTTCAGCCTGGGCCTGCATGTCCTCGAGAATCGAATCGATCTGCGATGGATCGGCGAGGAAGTCCGCCAGAGCTGGACCTGCGACGTTCGCCGCGAATTCCGGACTCGTGTCACGGTCGAGGAACTGTGTCACATTCGGAGCGGCAGCAACTGCCTCGAGCACTTTCACCTGAAGCGCGTTGTAGATCGACGTGTCGACATCCTCCGACGGAGCGACGACGCTCGGATCAACTGCAAGATAGGCTTCCTGAGCGGCAGCGGTGCCGAAGTGATACAGAAGCTCCTTGGAGGCCTCGATGTTTCTCGGGTTTCTGGCCATCATCCAGCCGTCAATGGGCGCTTCGACCGTGCCGGTACCATGCTCCGGATTCAGCTCCGGGAAGGTGAAGAAATCGAGGTCCGATGTGTCCCCGTCGGGGAACTGCGACCCGATGAACGTGCCGATGGTCATCATCCCGGCTGTTCCGTTGACCACGCCCGCCGCCGCCTCTTCCCAGGTTCTCCCGTTCGGGTTTTCCTGATGAATTGGCAGCAGGGACTCCCAGGTCGTGAAGACGTTTCGTACTCGCTCGTCGGTCCAACTCTCGTTGCCAGCCATCAGATCGACGTGGAACTGATAACCATTCAGCCGGAAGTTGAGCTGGTCGAAGGTGCCCATGGCCGGCCAGCGGCCGTCGTTCGCAAAGGCAAATGGAACCATGCCGGCATCCTGCATATCTGATGACAAACTGAGTAGCTCGTCCAGCGTTGTCGGAGCAGTCCAGCCGTTTTCTTCGAAGATGCTGGGACGGTAGTAGATTCCCCAGATGTAGTATGTCCAGGGAACGAAATACTGTGATCCATCGTCACCGGTCGACGCGACCTTAAAGCCTTCTCCGAGAAGATCGTTGAGGCCAGCATCCCACACATCGGTGATGTCTCCGAGAAGATCCTGGGCCGCAAAGAAGCGCATGCGGTATCCAGCAAACCACGGAATGACATCATCCGGATTCTGCAGGTACGTTGTGATGTTCTCCTGAAACGTGTTGTGATCGACCTCGTTGATGCTCACCGATACGTTCTCGTTCGGCAGCGCATCGACCGCAGCTCGCAGTCCTTGCTGCGGAATCGCATTCGAGTAGTTCGAGCCCAGGGTCAGATTTCCCGAAGCGGTACCAAGTTCGACCTGCGCGCCAGCCTGAAATGCTGGCAGACTCAATCCCAGGGCGGCAGCGCCTGCGGCTGCCTTGATCAAGTTTCGCCGGCCCAGCGAATACCCATGCAGAGATGGGCTGGGCGAGTGTTCTCTGGTGACACGAGCCATACGTACCTCACTTCACCTACAGCGTTGCGGCAGCAAAAGTGCTCAAAACCGCGATCTGATTTGTTCAGACGGCACAAGACTAGGCTTCTCGCAAGGAAGATGTCAAGAACGAAAAACGCTCTGAATGTCGCCTTCACCACATCGAACGATGCGCCAGAGGGCAGACACGGATCGCGGCGTTGGCTCACCGGACCCGATGGGCGTACTCGGAGGATGAGGTAACCTCGATTGTTCCGCGAACGCCAAAAACCGGTGATGCACGCCCAGTCGAAACGCAACCATTGCCTTTTTTGAGCTGCCGCAGCAGGATTGGCGATCCGCAGCCTCGCTAGTCCTCCGATTCGAGTGGCTTGGTCGGGTAGATATGGCGCACCAGATCGTCAGGATTCTGGAAGTCCATGGTCGAACGATCTACTGCGTCCTTGATTGCGGTCACGACGTCGCCAT
>JBGTJM010000264.1:0-9517 GCA_041745115.1 Thermomicrobiales bacterium | reverse complement strand
CCGGACTGTCCCGGCAGATGCACTCAGACGACCCAGCAGCAGACGCACCAGGGTCGTCTTGCCGGCGCCGTTTGGGCCGACGACGGCGACCCGCTCTCCATTGCGGATGACCAGGCCGAAGGGCCGCAGGACGAGTCGGTCGCCGTAGCGAACCGACGCGCCGACGGCTTCGGCTACCAGGGTGGCGCCTCGCTCTGATGCGAACTGAAACTCCGCCGACCGACGCCAGAGAACCGGCGCCGGCGTCTCCTCCAGCTTCTTGCGTTCTTCCTCCAGCTTGCGACGCTGATTCTCGGCCCGGGGCGCGAATTTTGGATTCTGACGAGCCCACTGGGTGAGCTGCTCCGCGCTCGCTTTCAGCTTTTTGAACTCGACCTCCTGCACCTGCCGCAATTCGGCTGCGCGGATCAACCGGGCTGACTTTTCCTTCTTATAGGTCGTGTAGTTGCCGTGGTAGACCTCCAGGAGGCCGTCCTCCAGCTCGAAGATGCGATTGGCGACCCGATCGACGAAGTAGCGGTCGTGGGTGATGGTTGCTACCGCGCCTGGGTGGACCGACAACTGCGCTTCGAGCCAGGCTTTGGCTTCGATGTCGAGATGGTTGTCCGGCTCGTCGAGCAGCAGCACATCGGGCTGTTCCGCCAGCAGTCCGGCCAGGGCGACGATCTTCTTCTCGCCACCGCTCAGCTCGCCGAGAGGTTCCTTCCAGTGCGCTTCCGGCACCCGCAACCCGGCCAGGATCGCCGAGCCCGGCAGCTCCTGGCGACGATCGCGGGCCAGTTCGAGTCGGTCGAGCACGTGGGCGTGTTCATCCATCACCGCCGTGAGGGCGGCATCGTCTGGCGCCCGGCCCATGCGGTCTTCCAGCACCAGCAGGCGGTATTCGAGCGCTTCCGGATCGCCCGCTGCCAGCGCCACCGTTTCCAGAACGGTCATCGACGGGTCGATATGGGTTTGCTGATGCAGGTAACCCACCCGCAGGCCGCGCCGATGGGTGATCGCGCCGCTGGCTGGCGACAGCTCGAGGGCCAGCAACTGGAAGAGGGTGCTCTTGCCGGCGCCGTTCGGACCGAGGAGCGCCAGCCGCTCGCCATCTTTCATCTCAAAGGAAAGGTTCTCGAAGACGGTGAGTCCGCCGTGAGCAAACGAAACCGCGTTGGCGTGAAGCAGAAGTGACATAGCCGACTGATTGTAGAGGCAGAACGTTCGATCGTCCCGGCCGAGGCTAGTCGATCACTCCATCGAGCAGGCCTGCCAGCCGTGTGTGCAGGTCCGGAAGATCGACCACCACGGTGTCCCAGACGACTTGATCATCGACCGAGTCGTATCCATGCGCAAGCTTGTTCCGCAGACCGACGATTCGCGGCAACTCCGGAAACACTTTTTCGACTTCATCATCGTCGCGAGCAGCGAGATTCAAAGCTTCGGACACGATTTCGAGTTGTCGCTCGACCGCAGACCGAAAGTACTCGTCGCGTTCATATTCAGCGAACGACCGTCCATGGCTGAATCTGAGCGCTTTCTCCGTTGCAGTCAGTGCGTCAAGCAACCGCTTGGCGGTCTGGCGCTTCATAGATCGCGACCCGGCTTTCATCCACGGCAGCTCTGAAGATTGGATTTCTGATTGAGCGTTCGGTGATCAGATCGACGTCGCGATCCAGCAACGCCGCGAGCGCGGTTTCGAACTCATAGAAGCGCCTGGCGTAACCCGGCGACCGGTCCGCAAAATCGACAACAAAGTCGAAGTCGCTGGCGTTGGCGTCGAAGTCGCCGGAAGCAGCCGAGCCGAAAAGTTCGAGGCGTCGTACATGATGCTGGCGGCACAGAGCCGCGATGGCGTCAGATTTCTGCTCTATGATGTCGATCATTCAGTTGGGTCCGTTGCTCAGGCCGGTGCTGATTGAGTCGCTCCGACGCTGGAAATTGCTCCGCAATGAGAGAGTACCATCATCGTTGCAGACTCGGGAATCTGGATGCGGGGAGCACAAACACGCGATCGAGCCCCACGCCTGTTATCCCAGCGTTTTTTCAACTGTCAGGGCGCTCTGCGAGGAAAGGGACGGCCTGCTGTTATTGGAGACCCGCTCCGAAGCGCGGGAGGGAGGTGAACTCGGATATGCGGCGGGGTCGACCTTGCCGAACCAGGAATCCTCGTGGAGGGAAGCCTTACGGTTGCTTCCCAGAGCGGTGGCGTGGGCCAGCGATCTCTGCGTGGCGAGGCGGTTCCGGGACCCTGTATGGCGCCGGGTGGGGATGACGGGTTACCAACCCGAGCAGGAGCATCTACTGCGCCGGCCTCGGACCTGCTCGCCGGGCTCGTGTCCACTCATAATAGAACTTGTGTTCTGTTCCGTCAAGGGTGTACGGACGGGCAATTTTTCCGTATTCAGGACGCGGTCTGGTCCAGCCGCTGAGAAGGTCACGTTTGGTGCGCGGACTCCCGGCTCACGCTGCGCGACGCAGCTCGCAGGTTTCGATTGTTCGGGCGATCAGCTCGGGGCGGTTTCCGAATACTTTGTGGATACAGATGGTGATCAGCGGGGTGGCGAAGATGCCGGTGGCCGCGAGGGCCTCGGCGGCTGCAGCATCACTAGACACGTTCCGCTCGGTGAACGGGATGCCCTGCCTGGTCGATCAAACGCTCAGAATTTTGCTACATTTGAAGCGTATTCAGGAGCTCGGAGCAATGACCGTCGATCTTTCGCCACATCTCGAAGCCGCAATTCACGAAAAGGTCCAGTCAGGAAAGTACTCGGACGCCAATGAGGTCGTGCGTGAAGCACTCGACCTGCTTGAGATTCGAGATCGACAGACGACGTTGCGGGAAGCCATTGATGTTGCTGAAGCAGACTTCGTCGCTGGCAAGGCTCGCGTCTGGACCCCAGACCGGCTCGAAGAGTTGAAACGAGAGGCTGACAAAGAAGATCGGGAGGGCCTGCCGATCTCCGCTGACGTCATTGCGTAGGTTCACGCTCACAGAAGCGGCCGAGCGAGACTTTCGGTCGATACTGCGTTACACGAAGCAGGCGTGAGGTGACGTTCAGCGAGATACCTATGCCGATCGGCTGGTCGACACCATGCATCAACTCACGCGTTTTCCAGCGATGGGGCAAGGTCGCGACGATCTTGGCAACGGTATCCGCGTTCAGTCCGTCGGGCACCACCTGATTGTCTATCGTCTCGACGGCGACGACATCCTGATCCTCCGGTTCCTGCACCAGCGCATGGATCCGCCGCAGCGGGTTGAGGATTGACCTGAAGCGATCGACGCCACGTCAGCAGTGAGACGACAAGCGGCCCGGCAAGGCTGGTCGCTAGCCGACGATGCCTCGCAACCGCCGAATCTCATGCTGAGCGCAAGCCTTCGAGTGAGCGATGCCCACACGCGAGGCCCGTGGACGACATGAGGTCAGGCGGCGCGACGCAGCTCGCAGGTTTCGATGGTGCGGGCAATCAGCTCGGGACGGTTGCCGAAAACCTTGTGGGTGCAGATGGTGATCAGCGGGGTGGCGAAGATGCCGGAGGCCGCAAGGGCCCCGGCGGCGGCGCTATCATTGGACACGTTCCGCTCGGTAAACGGGATGCCCTGCTCGCTCATCCAGGCCCGCACGACCTTGCTGTCGGCGCAGCCGTCCTGGGTGTAGAGCGTGATGGTGCAACCTGTCGTGTCGATCATGTGCTGTTCGGTTCCAGTTTGAGGAAGATCGAGCGGGTCCAGTTGTGGGTCAGCGTTGGACTCCCAACAGTTTCAGTTCAGTACTATTATCGCTGCGCTTAATACGATATATCGCCGAATTCTGGCTTGATCATTTCGGGTTGATGCTCATTCGACTCCATATTGTGAGTTCCTATTCACAAATAAACCCGCCAATCCCAAAAAATGCATTCATCTGGTCGGTGCCCGATCGCTCCAGTTGACGGGTGCGTTTCCTGACTCGCGGCGGTAGATCCCAAGTCCCCCTCACTTCTCACTTTTGAAAGCTCAGAGCGGGTCAAAATGGTGACAGCCATGGTTGCCAGGATCTCGTGGCTCCGGCAGTTTAAGTTCCACTCCAAGCGTCTGCCAGCCGACCGACGGAAGCTTGGTGTGTTTATCCACAATTGCAGCGTTGATCTGGTCCTGCGTCAATCCGACAACATTCGAAAGGTCCACACCTTCCATTCGGGCATCGTTCAGATTCGCTCCGATGATCATTGCGGTGGTTTCAAATGTCGCACCACGAAAGTCGACTCCACTCAAATCTGCACTTCCAAAACTAGTATGACCCAATTCAGCACCTTGAAAACTGGCGCACTTCAATTGCGCTCCAACTAGACTAGCGCGACTGAGGTTGGCTTCGTTAAAGGTAGCAAATTCGAGGATTGCCTCGTTGAAATTCGCGTTTCTTAACTGAGCTTTTGTCAGGTTGACTCCGCCGAGCCAGGTTCGCGAAAAGTCAATTGCAGTTTCGGCAGGCAAGCGCGGGTTTATCAATATCTCTCGGAGTGCCCTGCAAGCGCTCAAGAATTCATCACGATCAGGCGTCTGTGCCCACGAAGTCTGCTTAATGAAGCCCGTTAGCTCCTCGAGCACTCTTTGTGTTTGTTCGGGATTGTCCAGTGCGATGTACTTCAGATCTGTTATTCCTGAAATTGCAACGGATCTGTTCGAATTAAGTTGCTGTACTGCTCCTCGTATGCCTTCAAGCGCCCGGGATTCACTTGACTGTCTTCTTTCGCTTTCCGATTTCCGCAACTCGTGGCGCAAAGAGAGATAGGCAAGTAAAACGGTGAGGGGAAGAACCAGTGCGCTGAACAGTCCAATCATCGAGGTGATGGCTTGGAGTTGCAGCCCGCTGAGCGTCAGGCGGTCGGCTGTGGTGGGCGGGGAGCCGATTGCGTTTATTCAAGGAGGGAACCACATTGATCCCAACACCAGAATCATCAACAGAATAAGAAGGGAACCGATGATCACGACCACCAGCCCTTTTTGGGGCCTCGACAGTTCAATGCCGGTTGATGCGTCTTGAGACTCAGTTTCCTTCTTCGCTGGTATCTGAGACATTGGCTTTTCACCCCTTGAAAGCTATGTGTCCTTCCCTATTTATTGACGATCCAGATTGAGGGCAAGAAACAGTTCGAGGATAGCTTCCTCCGGCACATCCGCCGGGACCTCGTCTGCTGGCCAGCCGTATGCGTCCCAGACAGCACGGTCGAGGTTGGCGCCGCGGCTTTTGAACTCCCAGGCGAAGTGGCCCTTTTTCCAGACGTCGGCATAGCCTCCGCCACCGCCGGTCTTTTTGGTGTCCTTTTCGTAGGTGTAGTCGGGGTCGGAGCCGGGCTCGGACTGGCCGAGCATGGTGCAGAGGCTGGCGAACCAGGGTTTGGCGCCCGATTATTCGTTGCCGGCGTAGTTGGTCCAGGTGTGGACGAAATCGGCTGGATTCATGCGTGGGAGTTTAGCGTGAGTGTGGGAAATGGGAGATAGGAAATGGTGGAGATGCGAGTTCCAACAGAAAGCCGATGTGGCGGCGGGAGGCTGCTGCGGTAGGAGATTCTTCACTTCGTTCAGAATGACGGGGTGTCGGGAGCTGACTATGATGCGGGAATGGTCGAGCGGAGCTCGACGGGCGGGCACAGGTCCCGCCCCTACGAGTGGCGCTGCTCAGCAGCGGTCCATGGCCTCGGGCCCAGCTCCGGACTACCAGTTCCTGGCTCCTGGTTCCTAGTTCCTCGTTCCCAAATCCTCAATCAATCAGCGTGTTCGCAAAGACCTGCCAAGCCAGCAATGACTTGGCGGTGAGGCTGAGGATGATGTACCCCTTCTCGCCGAAGAGGTAGTTGCGCCAGCGGCTGATCTTGCCGTACTGCAGGGCCATATTGATCGCGAAACTGTTGAAAAGGATGAAGAGCGAGACGATGATGGCGTAGACGAACGTCGGCACGCCTTCACCATCGACCGCGTTCTCTTCCGCGCCGCCGATCTGGATCGCGATGATGATCCAGGGCACGATGCCGGCGATGGAGCCGCAGATGAAGGGCATCCAGTTGACCGGCTCATCGTCGCGACGGCGATGGTTCATCATCTCCATCACCAGTCCGAACATGATCATCGAGGCATTGACCCCGAAGATGGCCACGATGGCGCCGACATCGCTGACGCCGGTGACCAACGCGATCAGCACGATCATCACCGAGGCGCTGATCGAGTATTCGGTCCAGCGGGCATAGTTGATCTTGTCGGCCAGGTTGCGGCGGTACCATTCCCAACCGCCCGGCGCGGCCATCAGCAGGTGGTCGAGCGATGCCAGAAAGAGAAAGAAGGCCACGGCGTAGCCAACCGGCACACTCCAGATCAGATCGGGCGGGCCGATGTCGGTGCCCGGCGGTCCAGCCAGGTACTGACCGGTGATCGGCAGCTTGAAGTCGTTGCTGATCGCTGCGATCGCGATGGCCTGCACCAGATGGACGAGACCCACCACGAGGTTCCAGGTACGCAGCTTTACCGGCACCGCTTCGATTTCCGCCGGAGTTGGCCGCAGATTCACCGCAGTCTCAGCCATCTTGCTCGCCCTCCATTGCCCGCTACTTTTCAAAGGCGAGAGCCGCGTCAACAGCCTTCGACTCCGCAAGGACTGATGCCGCGGATCCAAATCACCCGACTCTCTACACTGCCCTCGCAACGAAGCCGGGGCTGGCGCCGATCAATTCAATGCGCCAGCCCAACCTTCGATAAGATACCGGATCCGACGCCTTCGTTATGGTGCCGGCTGTGGGCAGACCTCGGTCGTGCCGTCACCGACAATCTCCACGGTGCAGAACTGACTACTGACGCTGTTCGAGCTACCTTCTATCGTCACAACGCTTCCTGCAGCCGCAACCTCGTTCTGATCGCCTGCGATTGTTACCGTACTGACTGTAGCATCGAAAACGGCGTTTTCGTTCCCGTTGATGACCACAGCACCATCGAATGCTAGCACCTGATTTGAGTCGCCATTGATCGTCAGATCGCTTCCGTCATTCGCCGACGCCCAGTTGTCGACTCCCTGCACAGCGACCGTGCTATTGGCGGAAAGGATCGTGTTCACCTCACCACCCACGGTGACCGTAGTGTTCTCCGTTCGAACGTCGTTACCAGTGCCGCTGACCGTTGCGTTGCTGGATACAACGATGAGGTAGTTCTCATCTCCGGCAATTGCAACGTCGCTATTGACCGCATCGAACATCTGATTACCGTTCCCATCAACGCTGACTGAGCTGCTGAACGCGACAATCTCGTTTTCGTTGCCTGCAACGGTCACGTTGCTGGCGTCTGCTGACACGCTGTTCTCGTCGCCACGCACTTGTACGACACTGCCATTGATCCCAAACCCCGAACTCCTATCCCCTTTGACCTTGACGAAGGATGTTCCGTCCGCCCTGCATATGGCGGTTCCGTTTTGCACTCGTACCACCCCGTCTTTCGCGATGCACAGATTCGCCCGTGCCTGGGCGCTGTCCACGCCCACCAAGCTCACCAACGCTATGACCATCGCCACGACCGCCACCGACCCGCGCCACCATCTGCGTGTTCCACTCATGGAATACCCCTTCAATTCGAGGGACCACCGCGCCCGGGTTGGACGTACTTCGCCTCCCAGACTCCGCAGTCTTACTCTGTCTTTGGAAATCCGATTTTCATCATACTCTAGTGGCAGTGAATACCACCACCGGACCCGCCCCTCTGACCTCCTCGAGTCCATTCACATGGCTTCGCGTTCGGAGCACTCTTCGTCCGTGTATCGATACTTTTGGAACGATTTCTTCCGCTCCAGGCGCGCAATTCTCGACGGGACCATCTCTTCTGCTGAGCAGTGGCACAATACCCGTATTGACCTCAGACATTAAGGAGATTCGCCATGACCGCAACACAGACCTGGAACACCACCGACCTCGTGAACCAGGACATCGCCCACATGCTGCACCCGGTTTCGAACCTGAAGCTGATGCGGGAGCATGGCCCGCTGGTGATGGCCCGCGGCGAGGGTGTCTATCTCTGGGACACCGACGGCAATATGTATATCGATGGCTTTGCCGGACTGTGGAACGTGAATGTGGGGCATGGACGGCACGAGCTGGCGGTGACCGCCGCCAACCAGATCGACGAGCTGGCCTTTGTGCCGACCTTTTTCGGACTGGCATCGCCACCGGCGATCGAGCTTGCGACCAAACTGGCCTCGATGTTCCCTGGCGACCTGAACCACATCCAGTTCACCTCGGGCGGCGCGGAGTCGAACGAAACCGCCCTGAAAATCGCTCGCTACTACTGGTGGCTGAAGGGCAAGCCGGAGAAGATCAAGATCATTTCTCGCAAGATGGGCTATCACGGCATTGCCATGGGCGCCCTGGCCGCGACCGGAATCCCGACCTATCACGAGGGCTTCGGTCCGGGCGTGCCGGGCTACGTGCATGTCAGCGCGCCTTACAAATACCGCAACGGCACAGGGCTTTCCGATGCGGAGTTCGTGAGCAAGCTGGTCGATGAGCTGGAACATCTGATCGCCGTCGAGGGCGCGGAGACGATTGCGGCGTTCATCGGCGAGCCGGTACAGGGCGCGGGCGGCGTGGTGGTGCCGGTCGATGGTTACTGGGACGCAGTCACCGCGGTGCTGAAGAAGCACAACATCCTGCTGATCGCCGACGAAGTGATCTGCGGCTTCGGGCGGACCGGCTCGATGTTCGGGGCGATCGAGTATGGCTACCAGCCGGACATCGCATCGTTCGCCAAGGGTGTCACCTCAGGATATATCCCGCTAGGTGGCGTGGCTGTTTCGGACACCATTTTCGATGCCATGAGCGAGCCGAACCGGATGTTCATGCACGGGTTCACCTACTCCGGCCATCCGGTGGCCTGCGCCGTGGGAATCCGCAACATCGCGATCATCGAAGATGAAAATCTGGCGGACAATGCGCGCGCCTCCGGGGCTCATCTGTTGAGCGAGCTGCATCGGCTGCTGGGCGACCATCCGCATGTCGGCGAGATTCGCGGCAAGGGATTAATGGCGATGGTGGAGCTGGTACAGGACCGGGACTCGCACGAACGCCTCGATCCGGCGATGAATGCCGGCGGTAAGCTGACTGCTGCGACGAGGGCGCACGGCGTGATCGTGCGGCCGACCGATATCGGGATTGCGATTGCGCCGCCGCTGATCCTTACACCAGAGCAGGCGACCGAGCTTGCCGAGGGAGTTGCCGGCAGCATTCGGGACGTGCTGGGTTCCTGACAGGCGTCGTGCCTCGATCGTCAGGCTGAGGAACGAAGGATCTCCTACCGCAGGAGCTCGCGCCTGAGATTCGACTTGCCAGCCTGTGGCGACGGTGGAGTGATCCTTCGCGCTGCTCAGGATGACCGCTATGTGTCATGCTGAGGAACGAAGCATCTCCTCCCGCAGGAGCTTTCGCCCGTAGCGTTAGCCCAGGCCGAGCTCGACCAGAAACTCCCGGGACCGCCTGGCGATGGGCAGGGGCTGGTCGAAATCGCACGGATACATATCCTGCT
>JBGTJM010000263.1:0-3596 GCA_041745115.1 Thermomicrobiales bacterium | reverse complement strand
CAATTTCTGACTGGATGAACGTTCTTGCCTGCGCAATTCCGGGATCGAACCGCTTCATCGAGCCGACCTGCACGACCAAGCCAGTGTCGATTGCCTTTTCTGCTACCAGTCTGCACTCTTCTACCGAAACCCCGAGCGGTTTCTCCACCAGCACATGTTTCCCAGCGTCAAGGGCTCTTAGCGCGGCGTCGACGTGAAACTGGTCGGCGATCGCGATAGTGACGGCATCGATGTTCTGGTCCGCCAGCATCTCGTCGTACGACGTATAGGTCGTCTCGGGCTCGTGCTGGACTTCCATTCTCCTGAGAAGGTCCTCCGCGACATCACAGATCGCATGCAGACTCGCGTTGCGAGACTTGCGAACGGCTTCAAAGTGGGCGGCTTGCGCGATTTGCCCGCATCCCAACACGCCAATACGGAGACGGTCAGCGTCAAATCCGAGACTTTTCTGCATCTCACGTTCCTGGGTTGAATCTGGGTCGCAGACTCGCAGCATACATGCTGCCGAGAAAACGGGACGAATGGCTGTTCAGTTGTTCCGGCGAATCGAATCCAGAAGCTTCAGCAATGCTGCCAAGTGTGCTGAATGAAAACGGAAAAGGAACCCACCGGTTGCCGTGATCAGTGTCGTACTCGACGATGATCAACCGACCGTCGACATTGAGCATCTCTCTCCATCGAGACAGCACTGCTTGCTGGAGGTGTCTGGGAACATAATGAAGTGCGTTCGCCGTCAGTATTCCGTTGAGACCATCGATATCCAACGGTTCGGTGAAGTCGTGCTGAAGTGTTCGAATGTTGGTGTGAGGAAACCGACCGCTCATTGCCTTTGAAAGCTGCCGAAGTGCCTGAATATCGAGATCGATGGCTACGATCTCGACGTCGGGCCCGGCTATGTCCCGGAGCGCCAGCGTAAAGGCGCCATTGCCGCTGCCCATGTCCACCCACCGACCGCCAGGACGGGTGATTCCGCGTTTGATCAGTCTGACATAGTCGAAGTGGTTCATACTTTTATTGTCGGTGTGCGGGACCGCAGCCGGCCAGAGGTCATCAGATCGTTCCAGCAGCTCGGGTTGCAATCGTGGATTTTCAACAGCTAAGTGTAATCGCGGGATTGATCATTCTGATCGTTTTGCCCGGTCTGTGGCTCTTTCGAGATGCAGAGCGGCGCAATCGGAACGGGCTCATGTGGGCAGCAGCCTATGGGTTTGCGGCAATTCCACCGACGAGACTTCGGTTCATTCTGATACCAGCCGTTTTTCTGGCGTGGTTTCTGATTCGCGACCAGGATTTTCGCTGGTTTGCCAAGCTCAAGCGCATGTTGGCTGCACTCCTCGGCATGGGCCGCCGCAGGTAACGGCGCGCTTTTGTTTCTTCCCACCCTGCGTGAGAACGAAATCAGTAGGCTGAAGGGGTCTGAGCAGGCTTCGAGGCGAAGAGGTTAAGCCCAAGAGCATCTGACAGGAATCGCGCGGTGAGTTGCCCCTTCACGCTGTTTCCGGATGCGTCGAGGCGAGGAGCAAACGTCGCCAACGCGCCTTTACCGGGTGAAAGCGTGACCATTCCGCCTCCAACGCCGCTTTTTCCTGGCAAGCCAGTGTCGTAGAGCCAGTCTCCGCTCGTCTCGTAGAGCCCGGCAGTCGCCATCACCGCGATAACGCGCTTGCTCGTCTGCCAATCGACAACCTTGATTCCAGTGACCGGGTTAACGCCTCCGTTTGCCAGGGTTGCGCCCATGATCGCGAGGTCCTTAGCCGTGACCTCGAGGGAGCATTGGCGAGTGTAAACATCAGTCGCGAGAAGCGGGTCGCAATACATTCGGCCATAGTTTTCGAGCAAGAGTGCCATTCCCTGGTTTCGGTGATTGGCTGCTCGTTCGGATGCGAGCACTGTGTTATTGAGCTTGAGATCCCGCCCGGCGAAGCGTGAGAGTCCGTCGACCAGAAACCGCCACTTTTCATCGGCCGATTCGCCCGGCACCAGGCTCGTCGTAGCGATTGCGCCAGCATTGACCATGGGATTCATCGTTCGGGATTCGTTGAGCTCGACCGCCATCACCGAGTTGAACGGCTGTCCGGTAGCATTCACGCCGAGCAGGGACCGGGCACTATCCGGTCCGAGCTCCTGGCAAACAAGCGCGAAGACGAACGGCTTGGAAACGCTCTGGATCGTGAACAGGTGGTCGGTGTCACCTGCTGACGTAATGTTTCCATTCGTGCCAGCGACGCTTATGCCAAAGAGATCGGGAGGAACAGCGGCGAGTGCGGGGATGTAGTCCGCAACAACACCGTCGTAACTCTTTTTGAACGTGGTATGAGCTGTGGCGACCAACCGAGCCACGGTTTCTGGCGATGGTAGTTCGCCGGTCGAGGCATATGCCTGCTCGACGGCGGATTCTCGAACCTGGTCAATGTCTTGATGGTCTGCCAATGGATCACCTCAGAAACTCAGAACGAGCCACCTCCAGGAACAGCGCTTGCCAGCGATGCCTTGTAGTGTGGATCAGTCTAGATCAGGTATCGGTGAGAGGGTCTGCCGCGCCCGAGTCGGATCTTGATTTCGGTGAGTGGGTTCATCAGGCGAAGTGAGAGACATGTGTTGCAGAGTTGCGATAGATTATCGGGAAAAATGGGACGATGTGACACGCGACTTTAGTCACGATGAGTACATTGTGAAGGAGTTGCGCAATGAGTGACGCAGCACAAAGGGACGCGATTGGTCGTGAAATCATCCGGCAGGCGTGTACGTAGGCCGGGCTGTTGCTCGGGCTGGCAATCATCCTCAGAGATCTGATCGAGCCCACTGAATTCACGTATGTGCTAATGGTGGCTCTGGTCGCGATGGTCGTCGCGATGACTCCGGCCTGGCGACAGCAGGAAGCGGTCAGCAAGTGGGCTGGCCCGATCTCAGGAGCGCTTGTTGTAATTGTTGCCGTCCTGATGAAGCTGGTCATGGACTGGTGAGTCCGCTCTCAGGAACCTATTTCGTATCAGAGCCGGACCGGTCTGCCGTTGCAAGAGGACTCGTAGATCGCCAGGATGATAGCCAGTGACTTGCGCGCTTCGGCGCCGGTTACGGCTGGTGGGCGCTGCTCGATGATCGATCGAAGGAAGTCTTCGATCTGGAATCGGTGGAAGGTCGGATACATTGATTGACCTCCCTCCTCGGCTTCCCAGGACTCCCGCTGATCGCCGGTCTCATCAAGCGTCCAGATATCGTTGATGCCCTGATTGCCCTCTGGATGCTCCCAGACGCTCAGCGTTGCGCCGTTCGAGCCATGAATCGACACGCGAAAGCCGAAATCGGGTTTCACGGTGGTTGTCGCCTGAATCAGTCCTAGCGCCCCGCTCTCGAACACGAGCGTCGCCGCGGCCGTGTCCTCGACGTCAATATAATCCTGATGCACCAGGGTGGCATGCTTGCCGTAGACCTCGGCGATTGGCCCCATGAACCATTGCAGCATGTCGATCATGTGGACCGCCTGATTCATGAGCACGCCGCCACCTTCCGTTTCCCACTTTCCGCGCCATTCATCCATGGCAAAGTACGACTCAGGACGCCAGAGATAGGATTGCGAAAGCCCCAACGTTGGAAAC
>JBGTJM010000262.1:0-8054 GCA_041745115.1 Thermomicrobiales bacterium | reverse complement strand
TCTGGCGCCTCGTCAGGTATCAGAGACATGAGCTCGGACACAAGCGAGCGTCGAGCAGAGATACGTGCCACCCTCCAGACTCAACTGACGTCCGCAAAACCCAATGCGCTGACATCTCGCGAGCTCCAGGTTGTGCAGTTGCTGGCACAAGGCAAGTCGAACCGTGATATCGCCAACACGCTCTTCGTCAGCCAGAACACCGCTATCACGCACGTCCGTCACATCATGACCAAGCTGGAGCTCGGGTCGCGCGCAGCCGTTGCTGCCTGGGCTGTTCGCAACAGGCTTGACTAAGTTCCGAACCGCTCCTTCGGAATGCGCGCACTCGAAACCATGGTTTGAAGTGATCCCGCCTCAGCGAAAAATCACAAGAAATGATGACGACACCGACCCGCTTTGGCTGGCACCATGATGGTGCCGCCTATCAGCTCAACCTGTGTCCACGCTGGTAGTGCGGTCGGTCAGGTCAGCCGTCTACGCGTGTTTGTCGCGGTCGGCGGCTTGGTCCAGCCATGTGGTTTTGGGCACAACTGAAAACAAGGAGCGCACAATGGGAACATCGACCATTTCTCGACGAAACCTCATCCGCGCCGGTGGCGGTGCGATGGCTGGATTGAGTGTCCTGCGGCTCACCGGAACCTCACTTGCAATTCAGAACGATGCCGAAGTTATTCCGTGGCTTGACCAGCCTGAAGAAAACCCGCTGCCTGAAGTCATCGTCAATCAGCTTGTCTGGGAAGATCTGGACTCCTGGATTACCCCAAACGAGGAGTTCTTCGTCATCAAGCACTTCGATGCTCCAGCATTGACCGAAGCCGATTGGCGCCTGGAGATCACCGGCCTCGTCGACACCCCCATGACCCTGACACTCTCCGATCTTCAGGCTCGTGCGCGCCAGGAGACAACAGCAACGATCGAGTGTTCAGGCAACTCGGCATTCCCATTCAATAAGGGACTCGTCGGCAATGCCAACTGGGCGGGAACTTCACTCGCCTCCCTGCTGGACGAAGCTGGAGTACAGGAAAATGGACGCGAAGTCGTCTTCTGGGGCGCAGACGCCGGCGAACAGGTCGCGATGCAACGATTACCGAGCAATTCGCTCGCAGCATGTCCCTCTCCGATGCCATGTCGCCGTCTAACCTCATCGCCTATGAAATGAACGGCGACCCTCTCCCTCTCATGCATGGCTTTCCTGCCCGCTTGATTGCGCCGGGCTGGTATGGCGTTGCCAATGTGAAATGGTTGACCCGCATCGAGGTTCGCGACAGTCGCTATCAGGGACACTTCATGGCCAGGGATTACGTCACCATCCGCGAGGAAGAGGTCGGTGGCGAGACCGTCTGGACCTTTACCTCAGTCGGACACGACCGATTGAAGTCAGCACCTGCCAGAGTGACCCGGACCGGCGACGCGTATTCGATCATGGGCGCCGCCTGGGGAGCGCCAATAGAGGGCGTCGACGTCTCGATCGATGGAGGCCCGTGGCAGGCCGCGACATTGACAGAGGGTGACGGGTCCGGGGTCACCTGGACGTTCTGGACGCTAGACTGGGAATCCCCAGCTCCCGGCGAACATACGATCACGTCGCGGGCCATTGATAGCGAAGGCTCAATCCAGCCAGCGGCGGACGATCCATACCTGCTCGGCAAAACCACCTTTTGGGAAAGCAACGGCCAAATCACGAGACGCATCGTGATCTCCTGAAAGGGAAAACCTGGAAGAGTTCAGCGGCATGAAGCCAGAGCGACGCAGTTCCCTTCACGAGGATGCGCAGCAAGAGCGGAAGATGATCTAAATCGGTTGGCCGCGGCCAACGGATGCAGGTGTCGCGGCGGATACCATGTGCCCTCGACATCGTGAGCCTCAGTCCGCAGGCCACCCGGCGACTGCAGGCGGTGGAGTTCTCGCAGCGATATGGCTTCGTGTTGGCCTGTGATGCGTTGCAGATACGGACCTATCGCTTATCGGCAATCTCAACTGTCGTGATCCCATTCGCACTATTGATACAACATCTCATTGTCTGCTATGCTGGAATAGTTGAAGGGTGCGGCATGGGCCGAAAATCCTGAAGAGAAGGACTATGGAACGTGAATCGATCCCGAATTTCGGCGCTTTCGCTGGCTATTGCGCTGACCCTCTGGCTCATCCCGGGTCATCAGGCTGGAACGGCGCAGTCCGAGCCAATCAAGGTGGTGGCCACATTCAGCATCCTGACCGATCTGGTGCAGAACGTTGGCGGAGAACTGGTCGAGGTTGAGACAATCGTCAAAGCAAATATGGACGCTCACACATTCGAGCCGGCACCTCAGGATGTCATCGCGGTGACCGACGCGGCTCTCATTTTCGAGATTGGAGTCGATTTCGAGCCTTGGCTCGACGGGATCGTAGAGGCATCTCAGGCTTCCGCGACTCGCGTGGTGGTTTCTGATGGTATTGCCCTACGGGCAGCCAGCGATCATGACGACGAGGCCCACGAAGACGAGGCCCACGAAGACGAGGCTCACGAGGACGATGCCCACGAAGACGAGGCCCACGAAGACGAGGCCCACGAAGACGAGGCTCACGAGGACGATGCCTACGAAGACGAGGCTCACGAAGATGAGGCTCATGAAGACGATGCCCATGATGACAGCGATCATGGACATGACCATGGTGAGTTCGACCCACATGTCTGGCAAGATGCGGCGAATGCCAGCATCATGGTTCAGAACATCGCCGATGCGCTAGCCGAAGCCGATCCTCAGAACGCCGATCAATATCAGCAGCAGGCCGCCGCCTACCAGGCCGAGCTGGACGAACTCGATGCGTGGATTTTCGAGGCTGTTTCGGCAATCCCGGAGGACCTTCGGAAACTGGTTACGTCGCACGATACGTTTGGCTACTACGCTGATCGATACGGATTCGAGATTCTCGGGACACCGCTTGGCATCTCAACCGAAACATCGGACCCAGCCGCTGGCGACATCGCAGCGCTGATCGAAACCATTCAGGATTCAGGTGTCCCAGCCATCTTCACGGAAACCGTTGGGAGCTCCGCAGTCATCGACCAGATCGCAAATGACGCTGGTGTGGTCGTTGCGCCGCCGCTCTTCACTGACGCGCTTGGTGAGCCCGGGAGTGATGGTGCGTCGTACCTGGAGATGATGCTATACAACACCGAAACCATTGTTGCGGCACTGGTGGCTTAGGTTGCTTTGACGACCACCTGACAGAGTGCTCATGAGGTGGGTGCTGTAGGCACCCACCTCGTCAGGTGATTGGAGGTGCGGAAGACCCAGAATTTGAACGCTAGCTTTCATTGAGATATCGTCTCATTGAACACGTGGTTTTGTTGAGTTGATCGGTCGTTGGTAACCCATGGGACACGCTGTCTCACGGAAAAGAAAGAGCGTAGACGATGCCAGCAGGTACAGTGAAATGGTTCAACCCGGACAAAGGCTTTGGGTTCATCGAGTCGCCGGGGATTGATGATGTCTTCATTCATGCTTCCGCGTTGCCCTATGGCGAGTCGGTGTCAGAGGGTGACCACGTCGAGTTTTCGGTAGAGCGTGGCCCCCGTGGCTCCAATGCCACTGCGGTTCAGATTCTTCAGCGCAGTACGACCCCACCCAGGCCACGCTCATCGAATGGCGCCGAACCTCGGCGGTCGTTCGACGAGCCGTTCATCGATCCTTCAACGCTGCCACTGAAGAGCGGGAGTGTTACCCGGTTCGATCCGGAAAAAGGGTTCGGTTTCATCCAGCCAGACGACCAGGAGGAGCAGGTCTTCTTCCACCGGACGGTTGCTCCACCGACCATCGCAACTGGGGATCGTGTCTCATTCCGCCTCGGTGCCGGACCGAAAGGGCCGCGGGCTGAGCAGGTCGAAATCAGCTGAGGCAGGCCCGGCGATGGCGAGCGCAACGGTATTGGCGGAGACAGGAGATGTGCGGGAGGCGGGGGCAACACCGTGGCCGCGACCCAGAGATACCTACGACCGCCGACTCATACTCCCCGGAAAATCGAAGGCATTCTACGATGATCTGCTTCATCAGCAGTTCTGGTGCTTTGGCGCCGACATCCGGCGTGACGATCCGAAACTCTTACCCGAGCTGGGTTTCTCCTCCGTTCGAGCACCTGAAGGGGAGCAAGGCAGCGCGACCTACTGGGCTGAACTTCCGAGTGGGTTGTCGCTGACCTTGTGGGGATTTGGATGCCTAATCGAGCGGAAAGGAGAATCCGCGATGTACATTTCGCGATTCTCCATCAACCCGCAACCCGCCCGCGTGGACCGCCCACTCCCTCACATCTGGCTGCCAACCCACCTTGAGGGCTTTCTGGACGACAGTGCCCTCGACTGGCATGGCCGCATTACCCTGCTGATCGAGCTCGCCCGCTGGTTTGCCTCCTACGAACGGTTCTGTATCCAAAGCATCGGTACCGATGCTCGCCAGGCCACGCTGATCCCCTGGGGCTCGCGTTGCGTTTGCCCGGCTGCGGCCATTGCGGAGCACTGGGACGATCTTGCCTCCCTGCTCCTCGACGTCGCAACGTAGACTGCTCGCACAGACGTGCTCGATGGTTCGGCCTCAGCAACTGATGTCGGCATTCGATAAGAGACCTCTCTGTACGCACGGCCCAACAGCGTGACTCAGTTTCAGGAGGCTCGTCGAGTCGCAGATAGGCCAGATTTCCGGCTCTGTCGATCTATTTCAGGCGGTTTGGGGCGTTTTGAGCCACCGCATACCTTGCGCATACGGCGATTCAGTGGATACTGAATAGAGCGAGACGCTCTCCGTGGGATATAGTCTCGCTATCAGGGCGTAAAATGTGCGCCAGTGTTTGTTGAGTAACCCTGAGACTGTCAGTCTTCGGGAAGGGAAAGAAAGTAACGCGATGCCTTCAGGTACAGTGAAATGGTTCAACCCGGACAAGGGATTCGGGTTCATCGAGTCGCCGGGAATCGATGACGTCTTTATTCATGCATCTGCACTGCCATACGGTGAATCAGTCTCCGAAGGCGATCAGGTCGAGTTTTCGCTCGAGCGCGGTCCACGCGGCACCAATGCCACAGAAGTGCAAATTCTGCAGCGCAGCGAAGCCCCACCCCGACCACGCACAGGCGATGGCGGTGGAGCTCGAAGATCCTTCGACGAACCAACGGTCGACCCTTCAACGCTGCCACTCATGAGCGGAAGTGTTTCCCGATACGACTCCGAAAAGGGATTTGGCTTCATTCAGCCAGACGATCAGGAGGAGCAGGTCTTTTTCCATCGGTCAGTTGCCCCCTCGAACGTGGCTTCGGGAGACCGCGTGACGTTCAGACTCGGTGCCGGACCGAAAGGCCCGCGGGCCGAGCAGGTCGATATCAGCTAGGACGCATCCAAGCGACGCAAGGCCAGTGGCATCTGGGAATCGCACTCACCCAATGTGTGATTGATTCCTCCGCCACTGGTTTCTTTTTTGCAGGTGTCCAAATCGTCACCGGGTGCGGGGCATCTTTGCCCTGAATGCCCGTCTTGACCTGCGAATATCCTTAGGCTGATCGAGCTTTGCAAGGGCGAATGCCTCGAAACACTCAGTGGACAAACGGCGAAACCTGAGCCTTCGTAGCACAGAAATCGTCTTTTACCCAGATTTGCAAAGGTATTTAGATATTTACCCAATCATTCTGATGGCCAACGCTGCCTTTTCCAGTGTAGGTTGTAGCCGTTTGCCAAGGTGGGAAGTCCCCATCGCGGCGGGGAGTTCCGAGTTGGCACTTCTGAGCCAACCGCATCCCCGATTGCACTCCGCAGTATTAAAAGGAGTACGAAACGGTGAATCGGATTACACGAAGATCTGTCCTGATTGGTTCGGCGGCAGTTGCGCTGGGTCTCGGCTCGCAACGCAGTGTTCTGGCAGCAACTCTGCATGACGGTCCGCAACAGGCAGACCCTCAACTTCCGGTCACCGTTACCGACTATGACGGAAACGACGTCACAATCGACGACGTTTCCCGTATCGTGCCGCTCAGTGGTGACATTGCCGAGATCATCTGGGGCCTCGGACTTGGCGACAATATCGTTGGCGTCGATTTCAGCGCTGTCTATCCGGAAGAGCTGCTCGACCTGCCAAAGATCGGTGTAGAGCGCAACCTCAATGCCGAAGGCATTCTCTCGCTCACTCCAACTGTGGTGATTGGCAAAGACGCCGCAGGCCCGCCACCAGTGCTCGAGCAGGTGCGGGGAGCAGGTGTGCCCGTCGTGATTATCGGCGAGCCACAGACGATCGACGCTCCCGTTGTGAAGATTCTGGCAACAGCCGAGGCACTGGGCGTGCCTGATAATGGCGAGCACCTCGCAGCGGAAACGCAGAAGAGTATCGATTCCGCTATCGCCCTCGCTTCGCAGGTAGAGGATCGGCCAAGGGCTATCGTGTTGTATTTACAGCAAGGTGGGATTCAGCTCGTCGCCGGCGGAGGCACGGTTGCCAGCGCGATGCTGGAGGCTGCCGGAGCCATCGACACGGCGGTTGAGTCCAGGATCATGGGATATCAGCCTGTGACCGCGGAAGCGCTGGTCGCAGCGGCTCCCGAGATCATCGTGACCCAAACCCTGGGAGTCGAGTCGGTTGGTGGGGTCGAAGCACTCCAGCAGATTCCCGGTATCGCCGAGACGCCGGCGGCGCAGAGTGGCCGAATCTATGTCTATCCAGACGAACTGTTGCTGGGGATGACTCCTCGAACTGGCGATCAGCTGATGGCAATGATCGCAGACTTCCATCCGGAGTTGGCAGAAGCAACGCCCGAAGCATCACCTTCGTCTGAAACCTACAGTGGATAACGGCTCCGGAGAGTAGTTCAGATCATGGAGGTCGTCGCAGAACCGCGACGCTGGATGCGCAACCGCTCGCGAGGCACCAGTCAGGTGTCTCGCGTTTCCCCTGCGCTGCTTTTGCCCGGACTGACTGCCTGCCTCGTCGTGGCAATCGTATTCAGTGTCGGCGTCGGGGCGGTCAGCATCAGTCCCCAGCAGGTCCTGGCGATTATCCTGAACCATCTTGGCGTGAATCTCGACGTTGCGTACACGGCTCAGCAAGATGCGGTGGTCTGGTCGATCAGGTTGCCCCGGGTGACGCTGGCCGTACTGGTTGGCAGCGGGCTGGCAGTGTCTGGAGCAGCGCTTCAGGGCATGTTTCGTAATCCGCTGGCCGATCCAGGGCTAATTGGCGTCTCCAGCGGATCCGCACTCGGTGCTGTCATCGCGCTGGGTCTGGGGATCTCGTGGTTCGGGATAGCCACAACGCCACTGTTCGCATTTGTGGGAGGGGTTACGACAGCCGTCATCGCCTACAGCCTGGCCCGCAACAATGGCCGAACCGAGATAGTGACACTGGTGCTTGCCGGCATTGCGTTGAATACCTTTGCCGGTGCGGGTACGTCAATGGTGACATTCGTGGCCAATGATGCGCAACTGCGCGCGATCATCTTCTGGTCGCTAGGAAGTCTCGGAAGCGCAACCTGGCAAAGCGTTGCCGCCGCAGCACCGTTCGTTCTGCTGGGTCTTGTCGCCTCACTTCGATGGGGACATCCACTGAATCTGATGGTACTTGGGGAACGTGAGGCGCGGCACCTGGGTATCGACACAGAGCGGATGCGAATGTCGGTGATCGTATTCGCGGCCCTGATGACCGGGGCAACGGTTGCCGTCGCAGGGATCATCGCCTTTGTTGGACTGATTGTTCCCCACCTAGTACGACTGGTTGCCGGGCCTGATCATCGGGTCCTGATCCCCGCCAGCGCTCTGGGCGGAGCGCTGCTTGTAGTCCTCGCCGATCTTGTGGCACGCAATCTGGTGGCACCACTTGAGTTGCCGCTGGGGGTGCTCACGGCCCTGATCGGCGGCCCATTCCTGCTGTTCCTGATGCTGCGCACGCGCCGTGCACAGGGGGGCTGGGGATGACGGTCGTGATGGAGTGTGCCGACGTCGGGGTGGTGGCCGGAAAGCGCTGGCTTCTGCGAAACATCGATCTCGAGATCACCCAGGGCGAGATCGTGGCACTGGCGGGCCCTAACGGTGCGGGAAAGTCGACCC
>JBGTJM010000261.1:0-13260 GCA_041745115.1 Thermomicrobiales bacterium | reverse complement strand
ACTGCGAGCTGAGCATCGACCGTTCCATCGCCCAGATAACGTTCCGGCCAAAGTGCAATATCGTTGACGTCGACTTTGAAGAATGTGTCCGTCATTCCGAGCTGTTGTGCCATCTCAGTAAGCTGTGCCTCTGTCGTCAATGTCATCAAAGCACGTGCGCTGACATTGCTCGAGTAGGCTCCCGCCGCAAATAGCGCCGTTTCGATGGTCGTTTCATCCCCCTGGGACTCGGGGAGAAAGTAGCTGTCGGTGTCCTCCGCATCGTTGTCGAAAAACAGGGGATCGAGCCATAGGGAGTCTGCCAGACCAATCTCGTCTGTTTCCACGCGAGCAAGAATGTCGGCGAAGAGGACCAACTTGTAGAGACTGGCAGCGATGAAAGGTGTGTGGGCATTTCGAGCATAGATATGCTGACCGTTTTCGTCGAGCACGATAACGCCGAATACCCCGGCCTCCTGCGACAGCAAGTTGTCAATCAGGGTAGCGAGCTGAGAGTCCTCCACGACCGGAGTTGGAGGGACGATCGGTGTTTGCGTTGGAGTGGGCGAGGGAGGTGGCGTTGGGGAGGGGACGTAGAGCTCAAATGGGGTCGGCTGGACCGTGGGAGTGAACTCTGCCAGCGTGGCCCCAGACACCTCGCCTGCAGGCGAGGGCCCCGAATCAGGAGTGGTACAACCACTTGCGATCAGCAGAATCGCCAGCGAAAGGACTGCGATCGATGTCAGATCGCGATGCGTGCGGTTGAAAAACGTCATGGCTGTTTGCGACGGTCCATTTGAGAGCGACGACCACTGCAAGCATTGCCGCTGGCACGAAGCTACGTGGCGTTGGAATACAGATCCCCAGTCGATCGCCGCAATGCTCCCTCCGCATCAGGGCTTGATGGCAGTATATTGACACGGATGCCGTCGCGACGAGTTCAGGAATCGTTCATATCGATGTCAGATAACGAGGCGGATCTTGATCGGCCCTATTGGGTCGCTTTGAGTCAGGTCGATCGGATTGGGCCAGTTCGGGTGCGGCGGCTGTTCGAGCACTTCGGTTCGCTTGAGAAGGCCTGGGGTGCGAGCCGGGCGCAACTCGGCTGCATTCTCGACTCACGTTCGATTGAGAACATTGAGCGAGCTCGCAGCAGGATAGAGCCAGCTGCAACACTTGAGCGTTGCAGTCGGCTGGGGATTGCCGTTCTGACGGCCATGGACCCGGCCTATCCACGATTGCTGGCGCACATTCCTGCAGCGCCGCCTGTGCTCTATGTTCGCGGAAGCCTCACGCAGGCCGACGAGTGTGCGGTGGCAATTGTCGGGACGCGCAGGGCGTCATCGTATGGAAGAGAGATCGCCACTGAGATCGCGCGAGACCTTGCGGCGGCTGGCGTTACGGTGGTTTCGGGACTGGCAAGAGGAATCGATGGTTTTGCACACCAGGGTGCATTGGAAGGGAATGGTCGGACAGTTGCGGTCATGGCCAGTGGTGTCGACGTGATTTATCCCCCTGAGCATAGAGGCCTTGCTGAACGAGTTGCGGGCAACGGCGCGCTCGTGTCGGACTACGCGCCGGGAACGAAGCCCGATGGTCCGAATTTCCCAGCTCGGAACCGTATCATCGCGGGAATGGCATTGGCCACCCTGGTGATCGAAGCACCGGCTCGAAGCGGCGCGCTCATCACGGTGGATTTCGCGGCGGATCAGGGTCGAGATGTCTTTGTTGTCCCGGCAAATGTGACGTCTAGCGCCAGCGCAGGTTCGAACAAGCTGATCAGGGATGGCGCAAGGGTGATAACCTCAGCGGCCGATCTACTTGTGGATTTGGGGATTGACGGGCTGAACGTCGATCGTCCCGAGCCTGTTCAGGATTCGCTGCCGCTTACCGACGAGGAGCGTCGCATCATGGCGGTGATGTCTCGTCAGCCAGTCCATCTGGACGAGATCATTGTAGCGGCCAACATGACCGTTTCTGAGGGCTCGGCGATGCTGACAATGCTCGAGCTGAAGGGGCTTGTACAAAACGCTGGTTCCCACCACTATGCACTGACCCGTTCGACCCGATCGGCAAGCGGATAGTTTTACGAGGGCTTGACATTGGGTCCTCCCAGTATCTACGGTTGGAAAAAGAAGAGTCGGGTGCCCGACATCGCATCGCGCGTTCTCCCAAGCGAATTGCCACAGGTAGTAAGTAGAGTTAGGTTCAATGACCGACACGACAACTGAGTCACCCGCGAAGAAACCGAAATCGAAACCAACATCGGGAACAACGAAACGGAAACCCTCTTCGCGAAGTTCATCGAGTGCACCTCGTGGAAAGCTGGTGATCGTCGAGTCACCAGCCAAGGCGAAGACCATCGGCAAGTATCTTGGCCGCGGATACACTGTGAAGGCCTCGATGGGTCATGTTCGGGACCTTCCGAAAAGCTCACTCGGTGTGAACACCGACAACGACTTCACGCCTACCTATCTGGTGCCGCGGGACAAGTCCAAAGTCGTAAAAGAACTCAAAGCAAGTGTGAAAAATGCCAAAGAGTTGATCCTCGCCACTGACCCAGACCGGGAGGGCGAAGCCATTGCCTGGCACCTCGTTGCAGCAACAGGCGCTGACGAACAGGCGGTCAGTCGTGTGGTGTTTCATGAGATCACTCCCGAGGCGATTGCCGAAGCCATGAGCCATCCGAGGCCAATCGACATGGCACTGGTTGAGGCTCAGCAGGCACGGCGAGTACTGGACCGGCTGGTGGGTTACAGCGTCAGTCCATTGCTCTGGAAGAAAGTGAAACGAGGGCTGTCCGCTGGGCGGGTGCAGAGTGCGGCATTGCGAATTGTTGTGGAGCGTGAACGCCAGATCGAGGACTTCGTGCCGGTCGAGTCGTGGACCGTAGAGGCGCGACTTCACAAGACCGAAGGCAGTGCGGCAGAGCAATCCATGGTTGTCAAAGCAGCCGTCACGCACGCTGGTGGAAAAAAGGTTGCCCTGGCGGTTGAGGATGACGCGACCGCCGTCGTCAATGGGCTGGATGGTGCGTCCTATCGAGTCCGGACCGTCAAGAAGCGTGAGTCGCAACGCCGACCACAAGCGCCATTCATAACCAGCACGCTGCAGCAGGAAGCTTCGCGAAAGCTTGGTTTTTCCGTGAGGCGAACGATGCAGATTGCGCAGGAGCTTTACGAGGGCATCGCGATTGGCGCCGACGGCGCACAGGGTTTGATCACGTATATGCGAACTGACTCGACGAATGTGGCGGCCGCGGCTCAGCAAACTGCGCGAGCGGTCATCAGTGGCAAGTTCGGCCCGGAGTATGTGCCGGCATCGCCGCCGGTGTACAAGCGGCGCTCAAAAGGCGCCCAGGAAGCCCATGAAGCGATTCGGCCCACGGCGGCTCAACGGGATCCGGCGAGTCTCAAGCCGTTTCTCAGCGCTCCCCAGTTTCGGTTGTACCAGCTTATATGGCAGCGGTTCCTGGCCAGTCAGATGGCACCGGCAATTCTGGACGGGACGACTGTCGATATTGCTGCTGATGTCTCGGGAACGCAGGAGGCGTATACCCTGCGGGCAACCGGTTCTGTGGTTCGCTTCAAGGGCTACATGGCGGTCTACACTGCCGGAAAAGACGAAGGGGAGCAGGATGAACTCGATCAGGGTGCGTTGCCGGCGTTGACGGAATCGGAGATTCTTGGTCTGATTGATCTATTGCCCGAGCAGCATTTCACTCAGCCGCCACCCAGGTTCACCGAAGCGACGCTGGTCAAAGCACTTGAAGAGGACGGTATCGGCAGGCCGAGCACGTATGCACCGACTATCGCGACGTTGCTGGCTAGATCGTATGTGGTTTCAGAGTCGAAGCGGCTTGCGCCAACGGAACTTGGTCTTGTCGTCAGTGATCTGCTTACTGAACATTTCCCGCGGCTATTTGATGTCGGATTCACCTCTCAGATGGAAGAGGAGCTAGACGATATTGCAACGGGCGAGAGGGAATGGGTGCCGACGCTCAGAGAGTTTTACGAGCCTTTCCAAGCGACGCTGGCCACTGCTGAAGTTTCGATGGAGCGTGTGAAACTGAAGGATGAGCCGGCGGGAGAAGATTGCGAGCTCTGTGGCCGGCCCCTGCTGATCAAACTCGGTCGGTATGGAAAGTTTCTGGCGTGCAGCGGATTCCCCGAATGCCGCAATGCTCGACCATTGCTCCAGAAGATTGGGATGACGTGCCCTACGTGCAAGATCGGTGATGTTGTTGAGCGGCGCTCGAAGAAAGGGCGAACCTTTTTCGGATGTAGCCGGTATCCAGAGTGCGACTTCGTGAACTGGAATCGGCCAGTTGAAACGACATGTCCTCGATGTGCGTCGTACATGGTCGAAATGGGTCGGAAAGGGCAGATCAAATGTCCGGCATGCGGGCATATTGGCGGGGAGCTGCCGGCCGCAAGTTGATTTGCGAACTTTCCTTCACGTTCGAAAAGGACAGCGACAAAATGTGCGGCACTCTCGATGCACGGTGAATCCGGTCGGCGTATCCACGCAACGACGATTCTGGGTGTCAAGCGAGATTCGACGGTAGCTGTTGCCGGTGATGGTCAGGTCACGCTTGGGGATTTCGTGCTCAAGCATGGAGCCAGGAAGATCCGGCTGATGCACGATGGTCAGGTTGTGGTTGGTTTTGCCGGTGCCGTTGCAGATGCGTTGACGCTGTTTGCCAAATTCGAAAGCCAGCTCGAGACGTGGGATGGCAATCTGCGCAGAGCGGCGGTTGAGCTTGCCAAAGAGTGGCGTACTGATCGCTATTTACGTCGTCTCGAAGCACAGCTCATTGTCGCAGACGGTGATTCTATTCTGATACTTTCCGGTGATGGCGATGTGATCGAGCCGGATGATGGCATCGTGGCGATTGGAACAGGTGCACCGTTCGCGACCGCTGCGGCCAAGGCCCTTCGCACCCACACGGAACTGGATGCGAGAGCGATTGTCGAGGCTGCCATGCGGATTGCAGCAGAGATCTGCATTTTCACAAACGATCAGATTTCGGTCGAAACGGTGACGAAGGCCGACGAGTCGAATGACGCCGAAGGTGGTGATCCCGATGGGGGCACCACAATCGATGGCGCCGAATCCTGATTCTCGAAACGTCCCGCTGCACGCTGCTCAATGCTGGCATGTTGCCAGATTCAAAGGAACACACTTGCCATGGTAGAAGCCGCGCCACGACACGATCGACCGGACTCAGTTTCGCGTGGGCCAATCGACCGAACCGAGCAGGCAATTGCCGTCGAGAATCTCACACCCCGGCAAATCGTGGCTGAGCTGGACCGGTTCATCATTGGTCAGGAAGACGCGAAACGCGCCGTTGCCGTTGCTTTGCGGAATCGATATCGAAGGCGCCTGGTTCCTGAGGAGCTTCGGCATGAGATTCAGCCGCGAAACATTCTGATGATTGGGCCAACTGGCGTGGGGAAGACCGAAATTGCCCGTCGAGTGGCCAAGATGGTAGAGGCGCCATTTATCAAGGTCGAAGCCACAAAGTTTACGGAGGTTGGCTACGTCGGGCGGGATGTCGAATCGATCGTGCGGGACCTGGTCGAAGTGGCGATCAGTCATTTGCATAGCCAGCGGATCGAGCAAGTTACCGACAAGGCGAGCACGATTGCCACGCAACGGCTGGCTGATCTGGCACTGACGCAGCTTCGCGATCATAAGTCGCGGAGACGCAAACGGCCGAGTCACGCTGAAGCAGATCAGCAGGATGAACAGAGTGAAGCTGCAGATGAACTCGCTCAGAAGCGTCTGGAGCGAGAACGGAAACGGATGCTGCGACTGCTCGCCGATCATTCGCTGGATGAAGAAACCGTCGAAATCGAGATCGATCTGGAAGATCTCGAAGACTTTGCGGCTCTCGAGTGGTCGGAGGAGCCGGGCTACGATGATGGCCAGTTTGGCTTCCGGGAGTTTCTGGATAGTCTGATGCCGAAACGAACCATGCGTCGTCGTGTCTCTGTTCGTGACGCTCGCAGAATTCTGACTCAGCAAGAAGCGAATCGAATGGTCGATCTGGATTCAGTTGTCGACGAGGCAGTGTTGCGTGTTGAGGAAGCGGGTGTCGTGTTTCTGGACGAAATAGACAAGATTATCTCCAACGGCGGGGAGTATGGTGGTGAGGTGTCGGGAGAGGGAGTGCAGCGGGACCTGCTGCCGATTGTCGAGGGCGCAGTTGTTATGACCCGGTATGGACCGGTTCGCACCGATCATGTTTTGTTCATTGCTGCCGGATCTTTCCACGGTACGCGGCCTGCCGATCTGATACCGGAGCTTCAGGGCCGATTTCCGATTCGCGCCGAGCTGAGCAGTCTGTCTGAGGACGATTTGTACCGGATATTGACAGAACCTCAGAACGCGCTCACTCGACAGTTCGAGGCATTGCTGCGAACCGAATCGGTGGAGCTGCAGTTCACCGAGGATGGACTTCGGGAGATGGCAGCGATTGCATCACAGGTGAATGAGCGGACCGAGGATATTGGTGCCAGGCGACTCCAGACCATCGCGGAAAAGGTTCTCGAGGATATCTCGTTCGAGGCGTCCGAACGGACTGGTGAGGTACTCACTGTCGATGCGGCATTCGTCCAGGAACGGGTTGGCGAGATCGCGGCGGCCGAAGATCTGGCGAACTTCATTCTGTAGCCGTGGGTCGCTCGGTCGCTTGCGGGTGCGGGTGAAACCTACTGCTGAATTGCGATCTCAATTTTGAGGGTGCTACACTCGCAGCGCTCAGCATTTAGCAGTTGCATCGCCGCAACTCAACCGTCTACGTTGCCTAGGCTCGACCGAAACCGGGATCGGAACGATACGCGAGTATTCAGGAGTACCTGAAGATGGTCCGATACGTTGCGTTGCGGTTGCTCTACCTGATTCCGACGGTGTTTCTCATCACGGTGGTCACGTTTTCCATCATGCAGGCTACCCCGGGTAGTCCGTTCGCGCTCGGGAACATGGATCGTGTCACACCGGAAATGCGGCAACGAATCGAAGCCAAGTATGGACTTGACGACCCACTGGTCGTTCAGTTCGGGCGATATGTTTCCAACTCGCTTCAGGGTGATTTTGGAGAGTCCTACGTCTGGCGGGGCCAGGAAGTGCGCGACATTATCGCCAGGACGTTTCCGGTCTCGTTGAGGCTCGGGACTCAGGCACTGCTGCTGGCCGTTGTTGTTGGAGTAACGCTAGGAGTGCTGGCTGCGATCAATCAGAATGGCCCGACGGATTATGCATCAATGACTCTGGCCATCCTTTTCTATAGCATGCCCAACTTCGTTCTCGGATATCTGTTGCTCCTGACGTTCGCGGTGTGGCTGCCTAGGCAGGGAATCGACCTTGGGTTCAATGTGTCCGGCTGGAGTCAACCGATCGACAAGGTGCTACCAACGATCGCCCTGGCGGCTGCTCCTCTGGCGGCGCTCGCGAGGTACACGCGAGGAAGCATGATCGAGGTGATTCGCTCGGATTATGTGAGGACGGCGAGGGCCAAAGGGTTGGCCGAACGCAAAGTGGTCACCAAACATGTGTTGAAGAACGCCCTCATCCCGGTTGTGACGCTGATCGGACCGATCTTCGCGGCGATTGGAACGGGCACGTTTTTTGTTGAGCAGGTTTTCAATATTCCTGGCATGGGCAAGTTTTACGTCGACAGCATGCAGAGCAAGGACCAGCCAATGATTATGGCGGTGGTCCTGGTCTATGGGATTTTTCTGGCACTGATGAACATCATCGTGGACGTCGTCAACGCGTTCATCGATCCTCGGATTCGTTACTAGCGGAGCAAACCGGATGGGGCGAGCGTCGGCGGAATCAGATTTGCCAAAGCAAGGAAGAACAGCGGCCCTTGCTGATGATGCGCTGGAGGCCGGCGAAACGGGTCCGCCCGCCGAACTCGGCGATGCGACGGAGGAATGGTCCCGGCCGCATACCAGTCTGTGGGTCGATGCATGGCGGCGGCTCTCACGAAACAAGCTTGCGCTGATCGGGCTGTTTATTGTTTCGCTTTTTGTCTTCCTGGCGATCTTCGCACCTGTGATTGCGCCGTATGGCCAGAGTGAAGTCGTGGATGTCCGCCTTGCAAGGATGGAACCCAGCTGGACGTTTCCGATGGGACTCGATCGCAACGGCCGAGATATTTTTAGCCGGCTGATGTATGGGGCAAGGGTGTCTCTGGTGGTAGGGCTTGCATCATATGTCCTGATCCTGTTGATAGCCATACCTATTGGATCGACTGCCGGGTACTACGGTGGCACGGTCGACAACATTCTGATGCGACTGGTCGATGTCATCTATACGATTCCTCAGGTGCTGCTGGTGATGCTATTCGTGAACGCGCGAGGGGCAGGATTGCTCAACATCATTCTTGGCATCGGGCTTATCGGTTGGGTCACTGAAGCGCGGCTAATTCGGGCACAGTTTCTGACGCTTCGTGAACAGGAGTACGTAAAGGCGTCTCGCGTCGCTGGCGCGTCGGGCCGATTCATCATCGGCCGGCATCTGCTACCCAACAGCCTGACACCGATTATTGTGGCTGCGACATTTGGGATTCCAACCGCAATCTTTATCGAGTCGGCGCTGAGCTTTATCGGCGTGGGGATTCGCCCTCCTCAGGCGAGCTGGGGGCAAATGATTGGTGATGCTGCCTCGCCAGCGATGATCCAGGCATCCCCGCACATGCTGGTTTTCCCTGTGCTGGCGATTGGATTGACGATGCTGGGGTTCACGTTCCTGGGTGACGGTTTGCGCGATGCGCTCGACCCGAAGGGAAATGATTGAGTGATGCTTCGCACGAGCCAAAACGGGGATCAGCATCATTCACAGGATGGAATGGACCGATGACGGCATCTTCGACACTCGAAACGCGAAAGCCTGGCGAACGGCCTGGCGGGGTGTCCGGGCCGGTGCTGGATGTCCGAAACCTGAAGACCCATTTCTTCACGAGAGCAGGCGTTGTCTATGCTGTGGACGATGTGTCGTTCAGCGTGGGCGAGGGCGAAACGATCGGTATCGTGGGGGAATCAGGATGTGGCAAGAGTGTCACGTCGATGAGCATTATGCGGCTGATTCCAAGCCCACCAGGGAAGATCGTTGGTGGGCAGATCGTGCTCAACACTGACGGAAAACCGCGCGATCTGACCAAATTCAGTGACTCTCAAATGCGGCGGGTTCGTGGCAAAGAGATCGCGATGATTTTTCAGGATCCGATGACTTCACTCAATCCGGTATATACGGTGGGCGATCAGTTGTGCGAGCCGTTGCAGCTGCATCTGGGTCTGAGTCACAAAGATGCTGAAGCTCGGTCAGTCGATCTTTTTGAACGGGTGGGAATTCCGGCGGCGGAGGACAGGTTTCACGCGTTTCCGCACCAGTTTTCTGGAGGGATGCGGCAACGAGTCATGATTGCGATTGCGCTGGCCTGCAATCCAAAGGTGCTGATCGCGGATGAACCTACTACTGCGCTCGATGTAACAATTCAAGCGCAGATTCTCGATCTGATGGTCGGTCTAAACAGGGACTTCGGGACCGCGATCGTCCTGATCACACACGATCTTGGCGTTGTTGCCGAGGTATGCAAGCGGGTGATCGTGATGTATGCCGGAAAAGTTGTGGAGCAGGGGTCAGCTGATGAGATATTCCGCAATCCGCAACATCCTTACACCATCGGACTTCTCAATTCCATTCCCCAGCTTGGCGAGAATGTCAAGGAAAAACTGGTGCCCATCGGCGGACTGCCGCCAGATCTGGTGAACCCGCCGCAGGGTTGCCGATTCCGACCTAGATGCCCTCGGAGACAGGCGAAATGCATGGAAGAACCCCCGCTCGTGGAAACAACTACCGGGCACCGGGCCGCTTGCTGGTTTCCGGGGCAAGATGATTTCGCCCACGTGCACGCAAAGTCGGGCTGAACCGGGAGGCGCACACTGAGCACCAACGCTGAAACCACTATCGATCACGGAGAGGAAATTCTGAAGATCGATAGCTTGAAAAAGCACTTCACGATCGGTGGCGGTTTCCTGCAGGGGAAAGGACTGACCATCCAGGCTGTTGACGATGTCTCGCTGACCATACACAAAGGCGAGACCTTTGGGCTTGTCGGGGAGTCGGGGTGCGGCAAGACGACGCTCGGGCAGACGATCGTTCGGCTATACGAACCAACTTCCGGACGAATCATCTTCAAAGGGGACGATATCAGCCACCTTTCCGCCAAGCAGATGCGCCCATATCGTCGCCATATCCAGATGATTTTCCAGGACCCGTCCGCATCGCTCGATCCGCGCATGACCGTATCCTCGATCATTGCGGAACCGCTGACGGTGGCCAGATCAGGCTCGAAACGGGAGCGCAAGGAACGGGTCCAGGAATTACTCAAGGTTGTTGGTCTCAATTCGTATTTCGCGAATCGATATCCTCATGAGTTTTCGGGAGGCCAACGCCAACGGATTGGAATAGCCCGCGCACTGGCTTTGAGCCCGGAACTTGTAGTCTGTGACGAGCCGGTGTCTGCTCTCGATGTTTCGATTCAGGCACAGGTGCTCAATCTCCTCAAACAGCTTCAAGATCAATTCGATTTGACGTATTTGTTTATTGCCCACAATCTGGCTGTCGTTGCGCATATTGCTGACCGAGTTGGAGTTATGTACCTCGGCAAAGTAGTTGAGGTTGGATCGTCCACGGCTGTCATTGAGAACCCGAAGCATCCATACACCAAGGCGCTGATTTCGGCGATTCCTGTCGCGGAGCCTGGCCGAATCAAGGAGCGGATTCTGCTGCAGGGGGACGTGCCAAGTCCTGCGAATCCACCCTCTGGTTGCCGGTTTCATCCTCGTTGCCCAATCGCTCAACCCAACTGCGCGGTCGATCAGCCATACCTTGAGCAGAAGGCACCGAACCACTGGGTGTCGTGTCACTATGCTGACTGAGAAGTCAGTTGTTGTGCACAGTGCCCTTTCTCCAAACAGGTTTTGCTGGTAGCATTCCCTGCATGGGCCAAAGGAATCAGAACCTGAATGCGGCTCGCTCGCGCAATGACAAAGGTGCTTTGCGTGGATTTTCGATCAAACGGAGGTCAAAGAATGAAGGAGAAAACCGGTTTGGACCAGCAACTGGAAATCATGAAGGAGCGACTGGATGCCGCGGGCATGAGCCGGCGGGATGTGATGAAGGTTGCTGCGGGAGCAGTTGCTGGCGCTGGTCTGGCCACCGTTGGATCCAACGTCGCCAATGCTGCAACGGGAGGAGCTGCGAAGCCCGGGTTGAGGAGAGCGCAGTCTGGGGACGAGCAGATCTTGTATAGCGATCAGCGGTGGTTCAATCCAGTTTCATTTGACTGGAATGCCAACCTGTACTGCGGAGCGACTCCTGCGTCGTTCGCCGGAATTCTGACTTTCGATGAGAATTTGAACGCCGTCGCCGACTGGGCTGAGAGCTGGTCGTCCAACGACGATAACAGCGTTTGGACCTTCAATATCCGACCAGACAATGCCGGATGGACGGACGGGAACCCGGTAACCGCCCACGACTTCGTATGGTCATGGGTACGTCAGCTCGATCCAGAGACCGCTGCGCCGTATGCGGGGTTCCTGTTCGATATCAAGTATGCGGAGGCGTTCAACTCGGGTACCGAATACGGTGTCGAGGGAGACGATCTGTTCGGGCAGGTGCCGACCGGCGAAGACGTCGGTGTTACAGCGCTTGACGACTGGACGCTCGAAGTGACCTGCGAGGGGCCTAGAGGCTTCCTGCCCCAGGTGCTAGCGTACATCGCGGCGTTCCCCGCACCGCGCTGGATGGTCGAGGAGCATGGTGAGCAGTGGGCGCTTGGTGGCGACATTCCGATCGTTTCCAATGGTCCGTTGAAGGTCGACAACTGGGAATACGATGTTAAGATCGAGCTTTCCAGAAACGAAGGTTACTGGAACGCTGAGAATATCCAACTCGAAAAGGTTGTCGAGCCGATCTCTCCGAGTGCAAATGCAGTGCTTCTGTTCGAAGAGGGTTCTGGCGATCAGCAGCTCGACTGGACCATCCTGTCTGGTGCGGACTATCAGCGGTATCTTGACGATCCCGAACTCGCAGCGACGCTCTCTCCCTATGTCTATCCGGGCATCTGGATGTTCGTTCCATCGAACGGCATTCCTCCGTTCGATCAGCTCGAAGTGCGTCAGGCTGTCAGCCACGCCATTGACCGGGAGAGACTGGTCACCGTGACGAACGGTCTCGTGACACCAGCGTATTGCATGGTCCCACAAGGCGTATTTGGCTTCCTCGACGATCCTGCTCTGAACGAAATTCAGAACTTCGATCCTGATGCTGCGATGGCGGCACTCGAGGGGACTGAGTTCGAGGGTGGTCAGAACTGGCCGGAGATCACGATGTGGATGCGGGCTGGCGAAGAGCATGTGAATGCCGATGTTATGGCGAACGATATCGCCGACCAGCTGCAGCAGAACCTGGGGATGACCATTTCGATCCAGCCTGTTCCATTCGCCAACTTCAGCCAGCAGCTGTTTGAGAATAACTGGCAGCTGGTGTTCATCCGCTGGTGGTACGACTATCCGGATCCAAACAATGGCTATGGCGACATGTTCTACAGCCGAAAAGCTTCCGGAAAGCGGCAGGCGTGGTCGAATGACCAGTTCGACGATCTGGTGAACGAGGGCAGGGCCGAGTCTGATCCTGACGCTCGACTGGCGATCTACCTGGAAGCTGAGAAGGTTATTCAGGAGGATGTCGGCTATATGCCTCTTGTTTACCGGCTGGACCAGTATGTGTTCAAGCCATGGGTAAATGGGGTTGCGGTAAACGAGCAGGGATATCAGGTTCCGGACGGCAATATTTACGTCGGAATGACCCAGACGGTGTTTATCGAAGGCCGCACCGAGTAATCCCTGGTCCATAGCGCATTGAATGCTAAATCCCGGAAGACCACTGGTCTTCCGGGATGTTCCGTTTCGCAGCAGTCCTGTGGTGACCGGATGTGCGTGCGATACTCCTCGTGGTCATGCGACGAAATGCAACGGCCAGTCGGCACTCCGATGACGTAGTGGGCAGGGAGCACAGTTATGAGCAGTTCTCATCCGACGTATCTGTGGATCAATGGGACGCGGGTTCCCTGGGATGACGCGACCGTTCATGTGTCCGAGCTGGGCTGGTCGACGATCGGCGCAGTGTTCGAAGGGATACGGGGCTACTGGAATACGGATCAGGAGAGACTCCATGTCTTTCGCCTGCGGGAGCATCTGGAGCGGC
>JBGTJM010000260.1:0-4156 GCA_041745115.1 Thermomicrobiales bacterium | reverse complement strand
TCTCGGCTGGCACTTCATGCCCGACCCCAGTTTGGTTCGACCTTTGTCACGGGAGCTGGCAACAAATGGTTGTGCAGCACAATCAACGAAGGCAGATAATGGCGACTGAACAGTCGATTCACGAATTGGAGTCGCCCGAATGACAAGCTCATCGATACGGTTCGGCATCGTCCTTGGCCAGCGTCAGCCCTGGGATGTTCTCGTGGAACGCGCCAGAATTGTCGAATCCACTGGCTGGGACGACTTCAACCTCGTTGATCATTTCTTCGGCCTCTTCGACGTGATGGAGCCAACGCTTGAAGGTTACACGGCCCTTGCTGCGCTGGCGCCACATACGAGCCGAGTCCGGCTCGGACTAATGGTCGCAGGCAACACGTACCGCAACCCGGTCTTTCTTTTGAAACAGGCGATCACCGTCGATCAGATCTCCGGAGGGCGGGTGGACTTTGGCGTCGGAGCGGGTTGGACACGCCGCGAACATGAAGCCTACAGCTGGGACTTCCCATCAGCTAAGGAGCGGGTCGACCGATTTGCTGAAGCCCTCGAAGTGTGGGATCTCCTGCAGACCCGAGACCGTACGAATTACGAAGGTGAGTTCTATCAGCTGTATGACGCTCCATTCGAACCGAAGTCGAGCCAGGGACGCTTGCCTGTGCTCATTGGCGGATCGAAACCTCGCATGCTCCGGCTCACTGCCCGGCATGCCGACATCTGGAATGCAGGTGGCCTCGTCGACGACGCGGCTGCCTCGAATCGCCAGCTCGATCAATTCTGCAGCGAAATCGGCCGAGATCCAGCCTCGCTTGCTCGTTCGATTAGTCCCACTGCGAACTTCTTCGAATCGCCTGAGGCCTTCGAGCGGCACTTTCGCAGCTACCGGGAACAGGGATTTTCCGATTTCCGGCTTCCCTGGCCAAGAGATGAGGCGCAGAAAGCCGTGTTCGATCAGGTCGTAGAAGAGTTGATGCCCCGACTCCGTAAAGAAGGATGACCTCGCCATTCGAGCCGCCAGCTGATGGTCTCTATCACGAGCTTCTCTGGGTGCACGGAAAGCTTCGGCAGGATTTGCGGACGGTCGAACGCCTCGCTTCAGAGGTGGAAGGTGGTGCTCCGGCTGAGTCGGTAGCTACAACAATCGCCAAGCTGGAGACAGAGGGGCCGCTCTGGAAGCTTCGAGTGAACTGTCTGTACTACTGCCGCTTCGTCCACCACCATCACCGGCTTGAAGACGTAGCGCTGTTCCCCGCAGTCCGGAGACGACAGCCAGAACTCAATGAATTGGTCGACCGGTTGGAACGGGATCACCTGCACATTGGGGCCTATATTGACACCATCAACCAATGTGTACGTGAACTTGGCCAGAGAGATTCGCATGCAGTTCGCGAAGAACTCATCCGCGCACTCCGCGATCTGGCAAGCCATCTGGTGGCCCATCTGCAGGTCGAGGAGGAGTCTCTGAAAACCGTTCTGAGCTCGATGTCATTCGCCGACATCACGGGATGAAGAATCTCAATTACTCGGACGATCGGCCTCGATCAGAGTTTGTGCAGTTTCTACCTGCATCGTATACCCTCGCTGGCCTTCTACCCACGGCCTCTGAAGTCCAAGCTCCGAAGCAATCTCTCCGATTCCATATGCGGCCAGGGCAACCTGCCGATGCTCAGCGAACCCAAGGTCCTGCTGAATGACCTCTGAGTTCAATTGCTGTCCGGGATGGTCGATCAGGTATTTCAGGAAAGCCTGCTGGTCATCATCTCCGATACGCTCGAATAGCCCTTGAGCCTGCTGTTGAGTCAGGTGACTGCTTTTTGTCATGGTGTGCCGATCCAGATCACTATGCCGTCAGAGAGTTGACGCTTGGCCCACGCCGAAATCCCTGGTCCCGCCCACGAAAGCAAGACGACCGGCATTGTTACATACCGGCCATCTCACCAACTGATCTTCCGTGTGGCCCCGTCGCTGCGGGAGACAACGCCCACCTCATGCGGCCGATGCCCCGGGCGGCAATGGGCCCTGAATCGATCCGAATGATTTGAGAACATTTACGACTGATTCGATCACAGCGTTCATACGATACATATTGCGCTTCTCACTTTCTTGTTTTCGCTTATCACGCTCCCTGGCCTGCAGCGCTCGGCCGATACCCACGAAGCGCGGACTTGAGTTTCAATGTGATCAAGAAACTTCTTGCCCGTTCCCTCCATTCAGCAACCGGCGAAGTCGTTCCGGCTGCCCGTGTCGCGGCAATTGCCGCGAACCGTCGCATTGCAGCCTGACTTTCGAATCGATGCTGACGTTCCAGCAGAATTGTTTCAAGCGTAAGTTGACTTGGCATCATGATCCTCTTACCTCTTTCTACCGTTTTTCTGGATATCCACTTCTGGGCAAACCTTATGATGTGTACCTGCGGCCATCCTCTTATTCGCCGAAGTACGTTGAATCCGCGCTGTCATCCTCCTTTCGTCGTCGGTCCTTTCGGTCCACTTATGGTGACACTTGAGTTTGTCGACCATGCGTAGATAGTGCAGGCCATTGGCGGAAACCGCCATCTGCAGAAGTACCACTTTTGGTGCGGCGCAAAGCCTACGTATACCGATTGAACGAGCCCTATACATCCCAACGACACCAGTGACGGTACGTAATCGGACTAATGGTCATTCGCCATTCGAGTCGCCACGCCCAGACAAAGTGGTCCGAGGCAACGAGATCACCTGGAGAAATTTCGAACAGCACCCGCGAGGAAGCTGATCTCTATCTATCTAAAACTCGGGGAGATAAGTATCGTGACCACCATCGACCAGCAATGTCTGACCTGTAATGAACTCCGACTCTGGCAAGCAGAAAAACACCACAGCGGCTGCGATATCCTCCGCCCTGCCGACCCGACCGAACGGAATGCGCTTCGCTGCGGGTTCCCACCACGGCTCTTCCTCCGCACCCGGACGCTCAGCCATATTGCCCGGCGCGACACAGTTCACGCTGATGCCGTGGGGCCCGAGCTCGTAGGCCATGTTTCGCGTCATCGTTTCGATTGCGCCCTTGGCCGCGTCGTAGACACACGCATCGGTGTGGCACGCTCTGGTGCCGATGGTGCTGGTATTCACAATTCTGCCCTTGATCGAGCGCTCGATCATGTGCCGGGCGGCATGCTGCGCAAGAATGAATGATGAGCGCCAGTTTGCATTGACCTGCTCATCCCATTCCTCGTCGGATACGTCCCAGAAGTTGTTGCGAATGCTCATCCCAGCGTTGTTCACGAGGATTTCAAGCGACTCGACTCGATTCAACGTCTCCTCGGCCAGTCGATGGGCTTCAGAAACCTGAGCCAGGTCTGCGGCTATGCCGACTGCAGAGAATCCGCTCGATTGCAACTCGGCCACCGTAGTATCGACGTCGTTGACGTTCCTACCTGAGACTACGATCGTTGCGCCCTCCCGAGCGAGCCATTCCGCAGATGTCCGTCCGAGTCCGCGGGTGCTCCCAGTAACGAGGGCAGTCTTTCCGATTAGCCGTTTTGTTCTGTCGCCCATGAGATGATCTACCTCCGCCACAAACCACCGGCCAGTATGAAGACGCCTCTCATCTTACCAGTGTGCGATGCCAACGCCCGCGCTGGACCTATTGCGTTTTGCCGGCCGACTCGATACGATGTTTTCGGTTGGGAACGGCTGTGCCACTCCAACTTTGGTGTCGTTCGACTCTGGATCAACGAAAGGGTGGGAAGTATGAGGAAATCAGCGCGACCCCTTGTGGTCCTTGTGTCGAGCGGACGCTAGCACCCCGGGCTAGGCGATTCCTGACTTCGAGTAGCCGCTAACGCGGGATGAGCTTTTCAGAATCCTGCTCTATCCCGGCGTAGTGTGCTCTCGTGCAAATGATCGATAGCGCCTGAAGTAAGTCCACTTCACACATTCAAATCATGTTCGGTGCCAAGCAAAGATTGCTGGACGCTTCGCTTATGCCCCGCCCTAAAGCCGATCAACTGGCAGAAAAGGGGCTGACAACGTTTTGGACTTTTTACCGTAAGGAGGACCTTGTGATCATTGTGACCATCCAGCGCGTGAGCGCACGAAACGACCTGTCGTTCTCGTTAGCTGGAGTAAACAACATTGCCAAAAATTCGGCTCGACGGCGCGCTGGAGCCTCTCGATGCTGA
>JBGTJM010000259.1:0-9178 GCA_041745115.1 Thermomicrobiales bacterium | reverse complement strand
CTGGCGAGAATTGCTTCCAGCGATTGACCTGTGGTGTTCCGTGCGGTTGCTGCCATCGTTTTATCCTTTGAGAGAATGCGCAACTGAAAGGGTATCGGCGATGACGCCGGCCGCCGTCACCCCAGGTCCGGCGCCAGGGCCCGCGATCGTGAGCGGATACTGGTCGTATCGATGCGTTCTGATGGTGATCACATTTTGAGGTCCCTGGATTGAACCGAGGATCGTGTTCCGGTCGACGGGGCGAATGCCGACTTCAACTCCGGAGGCTGGGTTGACGGTGGCTACGTAGCGCAACGCCCGGGAATCGCTTGCAGCTTCAAGTGATCTGGCGGCGACGTCAGCATCGACTGAGGTGATGTCGGCCATGAACTGGTCTATCGAGCATGAGGTCAGGCTTTCGGGAACCAGGGACTCGATCGGGATGTCTTCAAGATCAAGACGCATGCCGATCGTTCTGGCCAGAATGAGGGCTTTTCTGCCGACATCGAGTCCGCTGAGGTCATCCCTGGGATCGGGTTCGGTATAGCCGCTGGACCTGGCGTCGAAGACTGCCTGCGAGAACGAGGACCCTTTCTCCAGATCGGCGAAAATCGCGCCAAGCGTCCCGGACAACGCACCAGAAATCTCGATCACTTCGTCACCGGACGCAATCAGCGACTGAATCGTCGAAATCACCGGTAGACCTGCGCCACAAGATGTTTCGTACCGCATGCGCCCAGACACACCAGTGGCATTCCAGATAGTCGCTGAGGGATTACCAGCCAGGGGCATCGCCAGTGGGGCCTTGTTCGAGAATACCGCTCCGCCACCAGCGTCGAGGATCCGCGCACTCAGGGCAGCCGTGTGCGCGCCAGTGGCACAGTCGAGAACGACGGTTGATCCTCCCATAGTGATCGCAAGGTCGACCGCGTCGTTGGCGGTGCGAGGCGTGAGGCCTATCGAAGGAGCTGCATCAAAGATTTTGGCGCCCGAGATACGACTTGCGAGAATTCGATCAATCGTGGCATCAACATAGCCATCCTGGTCATCGCAGCAGACGCCACCGGAAGAGTCGATAAATGAGCGAAAGATCAGCTCGATGGCATGATCAGTTCGCCAGCGATCCCGGACGCTTTGCAGCTGTCTGATCGCTGTCGCGCCGATCTGACCGAGGCCGACATGAACGAGATTTAGCTTCGTTGCCATTCCATGACTTCCCTGCCGATTCCCGCTCCATCACGCCGACCCCGACGAGACGATGCGAGCCCGGTCCTGTTCCGCATCTGACTATACCGGAATCGATGCCTGATCGCCTTCTCGGGCGCAACGAGCGCTTGAGTCAGGACTGATCAGCCTTATCGCCTTGTGGGGATTCGCTGCCTCTCGAGGATCGAGCGTCGCTGACCTTTACGGCCAGGCCTCGTCCCGTCGAGGCCAAACGCGTCGCGAGATCGGCAATTTCAGCTCTGTTAACTGCCGGTATTCTCAACGACGGCAGATTTGGGCGTTCCGGCAACGGTACGTTCAGGACCGCAGGGCGCTGCGGTAGCTGAGGGCGTGGCGGTAGCGAAAGGTGGTGATGCTCGATGCGATCGAGCAGCTCGTCGATTGACCGGCCCACCGTCCGCTGAATTTCCTGAAGGCGGGCAATTTCCAGGCGAACTGCTTCGCCGCCAGCATGGTCTGCTACGCCGATATTCCGGTATTTTCGCAATCGATCATCCTGCAAGCGACGTGGCCCGGAGGCCGAAAGCTCCCCCAGTGACCGGCCAATTGCGAGCCGAACCTGTTGTGCGGCGTTGCCCGGGTCGGTATGCGCGCCTCCCGAGGGCTCAGGGATGACTACATCAACGATGCCGATACGTTTACATTCGCGAGAGGTAAGCAGGCCGGTTGCGCCTGAGGTTCGAAGGGCAGCGCCAGGACGGCGTCCGGCCTCGGGGATGGACGTGGACAGGATGGCATGTTCCATCATCAGCGTCCGATCAGCCATGCTGAAGGCAACTCCGTGTGGTCCCCCTGACTCGCCAACAATGACTGACACAACAGGGCCAGGCACGGACGCAATGGTTCTGGCGAGTTGGGCGACGAGCATGCTACTGGCTGGTTCCGCGTCGGACGATTGATCAAGCCCATCAACTAAGGTCACAATTGGAAGTTCAAGCATCGACGCCAAACGGAAGAGCCGGAGCGCTTTTCGGTATCCGTTGACTGATGAGTGGTAGCCTCTGCCATTCACTCGCCCGGAGTCGATCCCGTTGACGGCGACGACACCGATCGATACCCCATCAAGCTGACCCAGGCCGATTCGAACAGCCCAATCATCTGCACCGACGCGATCTCCATGGAGCTCGACAAAACCGGGCATCAGCCTTTCGACATAGTCCCCTGGGCCTGGTCGATCCGGGTGGCGTGCTGCAACTGCGTCTTCAGCAGCGCTCTGACTTGTGACAGATGGAGCTTCCGCTGAAACCGGCGTTCGCGGGAGGGTGCGTGACGTTAGAATATCGAGCAGGGTGACAAGGTGATCGCGAAGATTCCGGCGGTCGACAATTCCGTCCAGCATTCCTGCGTCGAGGAGCTCTTCTGCTGTTCCGGCGCTTTGCATACGATCACTGTCGAACTGGGCCGCGTGCGTCGCGACATGGCCGATATGGCTTGCTGGTTCGGCGAACATCAGGTTCGCGTGCGCCGCGAAACCGGAAAGAATCGCACCGCTCGTCGGATGGGCCAGAACGCTGACAAACGGAATGCCATTTCGTTGAAGTCTCGTGCAGGCGGAAGCGATGCGAGTAAGTTGCACGATTGACAGGGCGCTCGCATTGCCGAGTTGCGAGCCTCCTGCGCAGGCAGCAATAAGTGGCAGCCTGCGACTGGCGGCCTGCTCGACTGCAAGGATGATTTTCTCACCGGCGACCACGCCAATAGCTTCGCCAATCAACGCGAAGTCGACGATCACCATTACGCAATCCTGCCCGCCAATACGGGCAAGCCCGGTCACAAGAGCCTCTCCGATCGAATAACTGTACATATCTCTATGACCAGCCGGATCGGCCGTCGGTAATGCATCCCGAAACGTCAGAGGATCGACAGAGACCAGTTCGGCATTGGTTTCACGGAAGGACTCTGGATCGATGAGCAGGTTCAATCGCTCTCGGGCTGGTATCCAGAAATGCCGCCCACACTCAGGGCAAATTCGAAAACGGGCAAAGAGCGCGTCACTATTGAGCCTGGCGTCGCATCCTGGACACGTGACATCGATTGCAGGGTCCTCGCCAAGATCGTCGAGATCGGCAAAGAGGATATTGTCGTCGTCAAATGTGCCCGCAAGAGATCCAGTCGACATTGTGTTGCTGCCTCGGGTTTCCAGCACGCTCGCGATCTTCGCGGTGCCAGTTCGATGCTACGCTTCCTGCGCGATGGCGTCAAACATAGCCGGGGCAACGAGTCTTTCCAAGGAAGGTGCGAGGTATTTTGAGTCGGACGCCTGAATATGGCGCTGTAGTGGGGATTCGATTGTGAGAGGTGCACGCGTTGGGTTCGTGGGAGCCGGACAGCTCGCGCGAATGTCGCTTGGATCATCGATTGCCCTCGGTCTCGATGTGCGTCTGCTGGCAGGATCGTTTGATGAGTCTGCGGCGCGGGTCTGGCCGGACGTGATGATTGGCTCTGCAGATGATGCTGCAGCTGTGCGCGTGCTTGCCAAGAGTTGCACGGTCACGACGTTCGATCACGAGCTTGTCGATACCGTGTCCATCGCACATCTCGAAGACGATGGCTTGAACTTCGCGCCCGGATCCTGGGTGATGGCGGTATCTCAGTCGAAGCAGATGCAGCGGAACCTGTTCGCCAGGCTCGGATTCAACGGTCCGGCATTCGCTACCGCGGCGGTTGGGCAGGTCAGCGTCCTGGAGGAATTTCTGGCAGAACACGGTCAGGAGATCGTGATCAAGGCCGACCGCGGCGGTTACGATGGCCGCGGAGTGTTTTTATGTAGCCATCGCTCGGCCGCCTTTGAGTTCGTTGACAGTCTGCACCGCCAGGGTGTCTCGGCCGTACTGGAGGCACGCGTTCCTATCGACAAAGAGTTGGCGATTCTGGTGGCTCGGAGTCAGTCGGGCGAGGTCCGCAGCTATCCCGTGGTCGAGACGGTGCAGGAACAGGGAATGCTCCGGGAGCTCATCGCTCCGGCCGATATTTCACCAGCGCTCTTCAATGAAGCCGTGCGAAGAGGAGAGTCGCTGGTAGAGGAGCTCAACGTTGTCGGGCTCCTGGCGGTGGAGTTCTTTGTGAGTAACGGGTCCCTGCTTGTGAACGAGATTGCGACGCGTCCGCACAACTCTGGTCACTACAGTATCGACGCTTGTGTGACGTCTCAGTTTGAGCAGCACTTGCGAGCCATCGTGGGAATGCCGCTTGGGGATCCAGCAATGAGATGCCGCCACGCAGTTACTGTGAATGTCGTTGGTGTCGACGAGCGGACATCGCCGAACCAGAATGCTGGACTTGCAGCAAGTGTGGCTGGAGCTCATATTCATATCTACGGCAAGCGGCCTCGTCCTGGCAGAAAACTGGGGCATGTTACTGCGACAGGCGATGACCTCGAAGACGTCTTGTTGCGTGCTCGCCGCGCGGCGGGCCTGCTCATGAAGGGTGAAGCATGACTATTGACAAGACTTCCGGGAACAACCCCGTTGTTGGAGTGATCATGGGCAGCGATTCTGACCTGCCCGTCATGCAGGGCGCGATCAACGCCCTCCTCGAGTTCGGGATCCCTATGGAAGTTCGCGTCATTTCGGCTCACCGGACCCCTGAAGTGATGCTGGCCTATGCAAAATCGGCGGCCGATCGGGGGCTGAAGGTGATTATTGCCGGTGCAGGGGGGGCCGCTCACCTGCCTGGGATGGTTGCGAGCATGACAAGCTTGCCGGTCATCGGTGTGCCAGTGGGCATGACCCGACTGCAAGGTCTTGATGCATTGCTGTCGATCGTGCAAATGCCCAGAGGCGTGCCTGTTGCGACAATGGCGATTGACGGAGCCAGGAATGCGGGTCTGTTCGCCGTACGGATTCTGGCAGGCTCGGATCCATCGCTCCGCACAATGATCGATTCAGCGAGAGATTCCATGGCTTCAGCCGTTGTTGAGAGAGACCGGCGGGTACGCGAGGAAAATCCGTAATCAAGCGCGGTCCCGGGTAACGATCATCTCCCGGCAACCACGGCTTTCGAAGCGTTCTCAGCTTTCTGAGTAAATGGAAGCGAGCGCTGCGCTCCCTCCGGCAAAGAGGCAATTGCTGCGCCGACGAAACTTCTGAACAGAGGGTGTGGCCGGTTGGGACGGCTGCGGAACTCAGGATGAAACTGCACGCCGACAAAGAACGGATGCCCTTTCATTTCCATGATCTCTACAAGTTGATCGTCCGGTGATACACCGCTGGCGATGAGCCCTGCGCCTGCCAGAGCGTCGCGGTATCTATTGTTCACTTCAAAGCGGTGGCGATGTCGTTCGTAGACTGCCTCTTCGCCGTACGAGCGTTGAGCTACCGATCCATGAGCGAGTGCGCATGGCCACAGACCAAGACGCATGGTCCCACCCATGTCGACGTCTCGCTGACCAGGCATCAGGTCGATCACTGGATGCGGGGTGTCGGGGTCGATCTCGGTGGAGTTGGCTCCTTCGAGACCGAGGACGTTGCGGGCTACATCGATGACGGCCATGTGCAGACCGTAGCACAACCCCAGGTAGGGCTTCCCAGATTCTCGGGCGAACTGAGACGCGACCATTTTGCCTTCGGTGCCGCGTGGTCCAAAGCCGCCAGGCACAAGAATGCCTGAAACGGTGCGGAACACCCGCTCCATCTCCTCCGTGCTGGCCGTTTCTGAGTTCACCCAGACGATTTCTGGCTCGGCAGCGAATGCCATTGCCGCGTGAGTCACCGATTCAGCGACGCTCATATAGGCATCGTGCAGCTCGACGTATTTCCCCACCAGAGCGATGCGGATTCGCTGGCCCGGATTCTTGATCGTCTCAGTGATCTGCCGCCACTCTGTGAGGTCTGGCTCATGTCCGTTGAGGGAAAGATGAGTGTCAATGTAGCGATCGAGGCCAGATTCGTGCAGCATCAGAGGGACCTCGTAAATCGTCTCGGCTGTAGGCATGGGTATCACCGCTTCGGGATCGACGTCACAGAAAAGCGCAATCTTTTCCTTCACATCGACTGGTATTTCCGCATCGGAACGACAGACGATCACATCGGGCTGGATGCCCATCGAGCGAAGCTCGCGGACACTTTGCTGGGTCGGTTTGGTCTTGAGTTCGCCAGTTGACCCGATGACGGGAAGGAGCGTCACATGTATGTACAGCACATTGGTGCGGCCAACTTCGCGGCGCATCTGGCGAATAGCCTCGAGAAAGGCCTGCCCTTCAATGTCACCGACCGTTCCGCCAACTTCGACGATTACGACGTCCGACTCGTGCTGCTTCGAAGCAAGCCTGATGCGGTTCTTGATTTCGTTTGTGATGTGCGGAATGACCTGGATTGTGCCTCCCAGATAGTCTCCCCGGCGCTCCTTGGCAATGACTGCTGAATAGACCTGACCGGTGGTGACATTTGATGCTTTGGAGAGATTCTCGTCGGTGAACCGTTCGTAGTGACCGAGATCGAGATCTGTTTCAGCTCCATCGTCGGTCACGAAGACTTCGCCATGCTGGTATGGTGACATCGTGCCGGGATCGACATTCAGATACGGATCGAGCTTCATGATCGACACGCTCGAACCGCGGCTCTTGATCAACCGGCCAATCGACGCAGTGGTGATTCCTTTGCCGACTGAAGAAACAACTCCACCTGTTACGAAGATGTATTTAGGCATGCAACGCGCTTCCTCTCCAGCCGTTTGTGCGTGTACCTCTGCTGAGATCACTGAGAGTCCTTGATAGTCGATTTCTGTCGTTTCTGACGGTGGAGTAGAGAAGGCGACGCTGCTGCGCCGCCTTAGGAATTGGTGTTGCGTCGACAGAGGATTGAGCCTGGTGCGAAAGATCCTTGCGAACTGTCATGAGGCGAGTCACCGGCCGGCCTCGCTTTCCGGTTGGAGAACTACCAGCCGGAGTGTCTCCGTGAGCTCTGACGATCTGACTGCGAACTTGTCGATCGGATCGGGTGCGGCCACGCCCAGGGCTTTGGCAAATGGATCGAGATTCATTCGATCGAGGTCACCGGTGCTCGTGGAAAACTGCATTGGAATGATGACCTTTGGTTCGAACAGCGATACGATCTCGGCGGCCTGCTCGGCGCTGATAAGCGGTCCTCCACCAACCGGGATCAGCAAGATGTCGCACTGAGACATCTCCTCGATCTGGTCGGCCTGAAGGGGATGGCCGAGATCGCCGAGGTGACAAATCACCATACCTTCGACCTCGATCAGGTAGACGGTGTTGTATCCGAGGGTCTCCCCGGACTCGGAATCGTGGTATGTGCGAATGCCGGTGACGAACACGTCGTTCATCTCATATTCGCCTGGACCACGAATGACCTTGTATTCAGGCTTGACCGCATTCAGGTTCGTGTGACCAGGGTGATCGTGGGAGATCGTGACAATATCGGCCGTCTGCCGGGACATCGAAAAGCCCGTGTTCTTGCCCACCGGATCAGTAAGAATCGTTGCTTCACGAGCCTTTAAGCGAAAACAGTTGTGCCCAAACCATCGAAACTCAGCCATGCGTGTTCTTCACCATTATCGAATAGCGTAGTTAGCACAAAAAACCATCCCCCGTCGGAATTGACGAGGGTTGTGCGACTAACCGAATACGAAGGGCTGTTACCGAGTGGACACACTCGCGATACAGGAATGCGCCATTTTTCGCGGCCTCTCGCAGTATACCATGGGCCTACGTCGTGGATCAGAGCTCTGGCAGGGCTTCAGGTGGATTCGGATCGTCGTCACTGAATTCCGGCAACTGATCCAGTGCGCTCCGGATCGACCCGTAGGAAAAGCCTCTTCGCTGCAGATGACTTATGAGTTTCCGATGACGGGATGATGGGTCCGCCGAACTCAGCGACGGCAATTTCTTGCGCGCCGCTGCGAGGGCCATTGAGACTTCATCGATCGGATTCTGGGACAGAGTCTGGTCGACTATTGACTGATCAATGCCCTTCGATCTGAGCTCCTGGCGGAGCGCATACTCACCTCGTGGCCGAAACGCCTGTCGATTCTCAATCCAGGATCTGGCAAACTCCTGGTCGTCGAGGTAGCTCAGTTCGGTGAGCCGTTCGATCGTTCGGTCGATTGATGCAGGCTGGTGTCCTTTCCTCCTGAGTCGGTCGCGGATTTCCTGCTCTGAGCGATTGCGGTTCGCCAGCAGTGAAATCGCTGAGTTGAGCGCTGCCGACTGGTCTTCGAGCTGTTCGATATGATCGTGGAGCTCTCGGTCGAGAAGAAATCCGGGAGCCAGAGCAAGTTCACGGGCAACATCGATCGAGATCGAGAAACTGTAGGTCCCGTCAACGAACACGTTGACCCGACGGCGCCTCGACTTCTGCGTCTCGATGGCGGTAATCGTGCCTGTACTGAACTTCGGGAACTGTTTTTCCATTCTTGGATGCACCAGGTTGGCGACTGCAGAAAGTCGGCGATTCCGGGGCTAGTAGGAGACTTGCTCTATCGGGATCTCCCGAGCGGCACAAAGCAAGCAGTCCTGCTCTGCGACCGCCGGGAAGTGCTGGTTCAATAGCGTTGAGATGGGGTGTTGTTCGATTGCTGGGCCAGCCGATGTCCATAGTGCCGCAATACCCACGATGGTTGCTCCCAGCGATGTCAACATTGGTACGAAGGTCGACATCGTTTGACCGCTGATTACCAGATTGTCGACTACCAGGACGCGGCGACCTGCGATTAGTGGAATGAGGTTGTCCGCAACCCGAAGCGTGCCTTCGTCGAGTGCGGCGTCAACAACCTTTGCTTTAGGCTCAAGAAAGTAACCGACCCATTGGGCGAGTCCAGCACCCCAGATCGAAGGAGTGGCTATCGTCTCGACATGGTCAGTGAAAAACGTTTTGGCGATCGAGTATCCGAAGTGACTTGCCACTGCCGGATCAGCGAGCAGCAGGTCTCGATCGATCAGACCATTGCTGTGGCGACCCGATCGAAACGCAAAGTGCCCCTGACGGAGTAGACCCTCCGAGATCAGCCTGTCAAT
>JBGTJM010000258.1:0-4299 GCA_041745115.1 Thermomicrobiales bacterium | reverse complement strand
GCGGCCCGGATCGTTCGTGCGGATGGCTGGGGCATCGGAAACTGACCGGACGGAAGCGCTTCTCGCAGGTGAAGCTGCAGTGTTCGCTGCTGCGGCCGGCGAGTCCGGCGTGATGGTAACGCTTGAGCGAGTGCTTGATCCCGAGTATCGCTGTTCCACAGGCCTGGCCGGTTTGGAATCCGTCGCAAACAGAGAGCGCATGCTTGATGATGCATTTATCGACGATGATGGTTGGGGGGTGACGCGTGCGTTCTTTGACTATGCGCTGCCACTGATTGGATCTGAGCCGTTTCCTCCATACTGGAGAATGTGATCGTGCGGGTGGCATAGTTTCGATCGCATGTTCGGGGCTTGAGGGCGTGGTTCTTCAGTCGCCTCAGTGATTGCAGGGTTGCCGGAGATGGGATTGCGAGATCTTTTCAAAGCCAGACGAGGGTTGCCGGGCTCGGCGGACAACGCGAGCACGATTCTCAGTGATCGTCAGCATCAGCTTGCCCAGCAGGAGCTGGCCGTGCTCGATCGGCTCTCCCTGCTGCTCGATGAGTTCCCAGCGTCTGATGACGATCGAACCCGCATTGCGGAGGCAAAAGAGCGGCTTCAGGCGCTGTTCCTGCTGGTGGTAGCGGGCGAGTTCAACTCCGGCAAGTCGGCATTTGTCAATGCGTTGATTGGCGCAGAAATCATGCCCGAAGGCGTGACGCCGACCACCGCGATGATCAATCTGTTGGTACATGGACCCGAGGCGGGTGTGCGAACCCTGCCGGACGGAACGATCGAGCGAACCTACCCAGCACCGTTTCTGGAAGATATCACGGTTGTGGATACTCCAGGCACAAACGCGATTCTTCGCGAGCATGAGGCGCTGACCCAACATTTTGTGCCAAACGCTGACATCGTGTTCTTTGTGACTTCTGCTGATCGGCCCTTCACGGAAAGTGAACGCGCTTTCATGGAGGACATCCGAGAGTGGGGCAAGAAGATCGTCGTCATCATCAATAAGATCGACTTGCTGAAGGACGACGTGGATGTTCAGGAGGTTACGAAGTTCGTCGAAGAGAGTATCAGCCGATTGCTGGGATTCGAACCGACCGTGTTCCCAATTTCGTCAATGCTTGCACAACAGGCCAATGAGCTGGCCGTCAGAAATCCCACCGAAAGTCAGCGGCTTTGGCTGGAGAGTCGTTTCGGCTCGCTGGAGCAGTTCATTTTTTCGACTCTGGATGAACAGGGCCGGATCCAGTTGAAGCTTCTGAGCCCGCTCGGCACTGCCGAGTTCCTGGCAAATCGTTATCGTGACGTCACAATGTCCAGGATCGAGGTGCTCAACGAGGATCTCGATACGATCCAGGCGATTGAGCGGCAACTCGAGCTGTATCAGCAGGATATGCGAAGCCAGTTTCAGTACCATCTGTCACGCATCGAAAACATTATTCACAGGATGACGACGCGTGGCGACAACTATTTCGAGGAGACGATTCGCATCGGAAGGATTCGGGACCTGTTGAAGAGTGAGCGAATCCGCGCCGAGTTCGAGGAGGTGGTAGTCGGCAGTTCAGAGGCCGAGATCGATGACGCCATACAGGAGCTGATCGACTGGATGGTGGAGCAGGATCTGCGAACGTGGGAGTCGATCAATGGTTTTCTGGACAAGCGCCGCCTGCAATCGTACGAGGGCCAGATGGTTGGTGAGGTCAGCAGCCAGTTTCGGTACGACCGCAAGGCATTGCTCGATGCTGTTTCCAGACGAGCCAGAGAAGAAGTCGATCGATACGATGCTGATCAGGCGGCTTACGACTTGTCGGAGTCTGTCAAGAGTGCCGTTACGCAAGTAGCAGTGGCTGAAGCAGGTGCAGTGGGGCTAGGTGCCCTTGTGGTGGCCGCGGCTACCACAGTTGCGGTCGATGTGACCGGCATTTTGGCAGCCAGCCTGCTGGCGGGGTTGGGGTTGGTCATTCTGCCGAGAAAACGCCGACAGGCCCGAGAAGAGTTTCGCAGACGATCTGGCGATCTGCAGATGCGGCTGATCGAGGTGATGAGTGAACAGTTCAACGTCGAGTTGCAGAGATCTGTGCAGCGAATCGAAACATCGCTCACGCCATATTCCCGCTTCGTACGGGATCAGCACGCCAGAATGACGGCTACGTCAGTGGATCTGGACGGTATCCTCGAAGAACTCCGGGGCTTGCGATTCCAGATTACTGGCATCGAGGCCGTTTCAGGGGACCAGCTGCCAGAGCGAATCGAAGCCGGTTGAGGACACTTCAATCGGACGTCTGGGACTGAAGGAAACTTGGGAGCTGTCAAAGCTCCCCAGTTGGCTGTGATGGCGGATTCAGATTTGTCTAGTAGTGGATGACCACCCGGGCATTCATTGGAAGCCAGTAGTAGAGCCACTCGGATAGCGGTACTGGCAAGTTCACGCATCCGTGACTACGGACACTCCCGAAGTCGTTGTGCCAGTAGGCACCATGCAGAGCATGACCGCCATATGTGAAGTAGTGGACATACGGGACGTTTGGAACGACGTAGCACTCTCCGAGAATGCATCCTGACATCGTCTGGGAAACATACTTGAGCCAGGTGCGGAACGTGCCCGTTGGCGTATCGAATCGTGGTTTGCCGGTGCTGACGTAGGTGCCGGTGATGCGGGTATTGCCCTGCCAAACGGTCATGTATTGCTGCGAGAGATTGACTTCGACCCACCGCTCGCCAGATGCCTGGGCAGGGCAGGAGCGGGTTAGCGTGCCGAGCGATGTTTCAACCGTTACGCCTTCAGCACTTCCGGCAGAATCAGTAAGTCTGTAGCTGTTTGTCAGGGCGAAGGAGCCAGATGCACCCGGTCCCATCAGGTACGACCGGATCTGGCCCGCGCCGAGCGTGTGGTTCAGCACCCACGGCTCGTCAGAACCGGCGTCGTAATGCGTGCGAATCGACTGAATCTGAATTGAGCTTGCTGCACTGTTCGCGATGGTAATGCGCTCTGGATTCGAAAAGCAGTCAATTGTGAGCGAAACGAGCCATGCCCCGGGTTGCGGCGTGGGAGGGATCAACGAGGCATGAGTGATGAAGTTGATTGCGACCCACCCCGTGAGGCTGCCAAAGTTCACTCGAGCCCAGGTGTAGGAACCACCAGGGGTGTTCCCGGTTACCACAAGTCCCTGTTCACCCGGCATAGCAACTTTCAGGACACTGTGGTTCGTGCCTGCTCCGGATCGAACATTGACCCCGGCCGTCACCACGATCGCATTGCCGGTGACATAGCTGCCGACCGAAATCGACGGAGTTTGCGTCATCGTCGGGGTCTGGGTCATTGTCGGCGTGGCGGTTTCGGAACCGTTGGGCGTGCTCGTCTGAGTCGGAGTATTTGAGGCAGTCGGCGACAGGGTCGGCGTTGCCGTGGGGCCGCTCGCGACCAGGTTAACGAACTGCGCAGCTACCCAGCGTTGGGTGGCGGTGGCACCCATGTCGATCCTGATCCAGTCGTACCCGTTGTTTCGAATTGGTCCTTCGAGTACCTGGAAGGTCTGGCCCAATTGCACCTGCGCCACATTGGGGGAAGAGGTCGACGTACCGGAACGAACGTTTAGCACCGCGACAGAAACTGCTATTGTGTCGCCGGGTTTGATGTTCTTGTATGTAGGAGTCTGAGTCGGACCGGCCGGAGGCGTGTTAGTCGCTGTGGCTAGTCCGTTCGGGGTATTCGTTGCCGTTGGAGTTCTGGTCGGCGTGGGAGACGGGCCACCGGAAACCCGATCCACATATTCTGCAGCCATCCACCTGGCTGTAGGCGTGGATCCCATGTCGACCCGAATCCAGTTGAAGCCAGACGCTGCGATGGGTCCCTCGAGAACAACAAAGGTCTGCCCCAGCGTGGCTTGAGCCACGATTGGGAAAGAGGTTGATCCGCCAGAGCGGACGTTGAGCACTGAAACGTTGACTCGAACCGTATCTCCCGGTTTCATATTCTTAAAGCTGGGAGCCTGAGAAGGAGCGGCGGTGGACGAGCTGGCCGGAGGGAGTGGCGTAGAAGTCGACGTTGAAGCCGGCGGCAGCGGAGTGTTTGTAGCCGTGGGAAGCGGAGTTTCCGTTTCGGTGGCCGTCGCATCAGGCGTTTCCGACTCGGAACCCTCCTCCTCGTCAGAGATCACAACGTCTTGCTGCATAGCGGAAACCGTCGGCACGAAAAGCCAAGCCGACTGCCCAGCAACAAACGCAGCTAGAAGTAGAAGAATGCCCAGACGTTTCACGAAAGCCCTTCCCCAGTTCAGCCCCAGCTTTGTCACGATTACTTATGACTAA
>JBGTJM010000257.1:0-4994 GCA_041745115.1 Thermomicrobiales bacterium | reverse complement strand
GCTCCTGCACTTTGAAGGTGATGCGTGGCAAGACGTGACCACTTCGAACGACCCGGTAGCAAGTGTGATCTGCGGGTTAGTGACATCTCTGTCACCATTCGCCGTCGCCGAGCCGGAAGCGCCTACCGGTTCGATTGTGGTTGAGCTTCGCGATCAGGACGGCAATCTGATTCCCGGCTATTGCCTGTGGCTGCAATCCGAAGGCGAGCAGGTCATTGCGCTTTGCGACGACCAGCAGGACGGCGTTATCGAGGCTCAGATTCCGGTCGGTAACTACACGCCGATCAACTATTCCGCGCCGGACAACTATGGACTCATCGGCGCACTGCCCGGGTCGATTGGCATTGCCGAAAACTCGCAAACAGCCTTAACGCTCGTCCACGCGCTGCTCACCCAATCGACGATCTTCGTCGACGTCGTCGATCCCGATGGCAATCCCGTCACAGGTGCGTGTGCTTCCCCGTACATTCCGAGCACACCTGGCTATCGCGAATGCTGGTGGAACGACACCAACAACGACGGGACGATTGTCGTTTCAGGGTCTTTTACATCAGGGACCGTTGAACTCGGTATTCTGGTCCAGCAGGGCTTTACCTACGGCGACTGGCATGGGTCAGGGTCAGTCGACATCGCGGTCGGGCAGGCCTACAGTCAGCTCACGATCACTGTCGAGCCAACGATCGTGATTCAATCCACCATCGACAGCATCCCTTCACCTGTCGATGTCTGTTATCAACTTGGGGCGTGGGCTGGATGCGACAACGGCAATGGACTCGACGGTCGCACAGTCCTTTACGGGGTTCCCGCCGGAAGCTTCGAGCTCTCAATTCCCTACGGCAATGTGACATCGCTGATTGCGGTCGATATGCCTCGCACCGTGACCGTAACCGGCGGCGGAACGGACGTGACTGTCATCGATTTCGCGACGCAACCAGCTTCGCTTGTCGTGACACTGAAGAACGCTGCGACCGAGGTGGTTCCTGGTGGCTGTTTCTGGGTGGAAGAGCTGAGCAGGACGATCTGTGATAGCGAAGATGGCGCAAATGACGGCATGACGAGCTTCTTCGACCTGTCCGGAGAGGTGTCGATCTCGCTAGAGCGCATCTTCGATAACAACGTCTCGGGAGATCCGACAATCGTCGATCTCACCGGCAATCCTCTCGTCGAGATTGATTACCTTGCACCCGATCCAGTCGTGGTCTTCGTCGTCACCGACCAGGACAGTAATCCCTGGATCGGCAGCCAGTCTGGACAGCATGGCGCCGGACAGCTGTGCTACTCACTGGAAAACGGGGCGTACTTCGCCAGCTGCGATGAGTACGACGGATCGTCGGACGGTCGCGTGACGTTCTACGCTGCCGAAGGCTTGGAGCCAGGCAACTACGTGGTCTCCGGACCAGGCGACGCATTGCCCAATCCACTGATCATCCAGGCCGGTGAGACGCAGATAGTCCCGATCACTATCACGCGCATCGAGGAGGCAGCCAGGGTGGTCATCACCGCAATCGATGAAGCGGGCATGCTTGCCCCGGGTGCGTGCTATCAGGTGGCAGGGCCAGAGTCTACGTCATTCATCTGCGACTCGACCGATGGTGCCCTCGACGGTGTGGCAACGCTCCGGTCAGACGATGATCTGGCCCTGGGATCATGGGTGGTAATCGAGGAACGAGCGCCAGACGGGCTGCCGAGAACGCTCGCTACGCCGTTCGAAGCGACTGGAACCTGGCCAGTGGAGGTTGAGATCCAGCATGCCGGATTCCTGAACCCGCCAAACACCGGTGCCGGTGAGGACATTCCGTACACTGACCCGGCGACAGGCGTCTCTTTGACCTTCGAGAACGTCACCCAGCCCGGAACGACGACGGTGACTGTCAACAGTAGCCCACCGCCGCTCCCAGCTGGCTTCTCACTCGACGGCGCGCTGTTTTTCGACATTTCCACGACGGCGGTGTTCGAAGACAGCATCACGATCTGCCTCCCCTACGATCCGAACGCTTTCTCCAATCCTGAAGCGCTAGTGCTCCTGCACTATGAAGGTGACGCGTGGCAAGAGGTGACCACATTGAACGACCCGGAAGCAGGCGTGATCTGCGGGTCAGTGACATCGCTCTCGCCCTTCGCTATCGTGCAGGCTGAAGAGCCAGAACCGGTGCCGATGGTTGTCACCGGGTTCTTCGCCCCGGTCGACACGGGCGTTGTCAACACGGTCAAGGGCGGCTCGACGGTGCCGCTGAAGTTCGAGGTGCACCAGGACGGCGTCGAGCTGACGGACACGGCGATTGTCGCCTCGTTCACGGTATCGAAGATCAACTGCAGCTCACAGGCGCTCGAAGATCCCGTCGACTTCACGACAACGGGAAGCACCAGCCTGAAGTATTCGGGCGGCATGTTCCACCAGAATTGGAAGACGCCGAAGTCGACCGGGTGCTACAAGGTGGTAGTGACGACAGTCGATGGCGCGTCACTCGAGGCGGTATTCAGGCTCAAGTAGCGACCGCACCGTCGAAAGCGAGGGGCCCTGCGATTGCCGCGGGCCCCTCTCCCATTTCTGTGGAGGATGCCCAGCAAGCAGCATCTGCAGTTCGGTACACTCACGCGTCAAGGGACTCGCTTCGTCCCTCTTTCTGTGTCTGAAAGGAATGGCATGAAACCACCGTCAGTAACGTCGACAATTGATCTCTCGGCCCAGGGCAAGCAGATCGGACACCTCCAGTACCCGCGAATCTCGAACCACGGAGGATGGGCCTTTAGTCTCGTCCCTATCGTCTCGATTGCAAACGGTGATGGGCCAACGGTCCTGATCAGTGGCGGCAACCACGGCAACGAATACGAAGGGCAGATCGCCTGCCTCCGACTGGTGCAGGAGCTCCAGCCCGAGCAAGTGACTGGCCGGATCATCATCGTGCCGGTGATATCGATGGATGCGGCATGGGCAAGCACTCGGCTCTGGCCATCTGGAGCCAACTTCAATCGATCCTTTCCCGGCCGGCCCAACGGTCTGCCACATGAACAACTGGCCGATTTCTTCACCCGCGTTCTGTTCCCCATGGCCGACGTCGTCATCGACATCCATTCAGGCGGCAACGCGTTCTGGTTCCTCCCATGCTCGCATATGCACGTCGTGGATGACGCCGCTCAGCGAAAAGCCATGCTGGACGGCATGCTCGCCTGGAATAGCGACTTCCACTATCTCTACATCGACGTGAACGGCGATGGTCTACTTCCGGTCGAAGCAGAAAACCTGGGCAAGACCGTGATCACGACTGAGCTTGGGGGCGGCGGACGGGTTCCTTCCCACGTCCACCAGCTCGCCTGGACCGGCTTGACCAACGTTCTTCGCCACGAAGGGGTGCTTGCAGGAGAAGTACTGACCCGAGAGTCGCTTGGCCTGCCACCTGCCGTCATCCTCGATGGTCGCGATCCAGCCAACAATGTTAATACTGATGAGGCTGGCTTCTGGGAGAACCTTTTCGAGCCCGGCGATGCCGTGAAGCAAGGCGATCCGATTGGCCGGCTGTGGTTTCCTGAGCGACCCGACCGCTCCCCACGCGAATTCAAGGCACCACTCGATGGGGTCCTTGTGATCGCAAGGGCGACCACGCCAACGCTTGCCGGCGACCAGCTCTTCGGTCTTGGCCAGCCGATCGAAGCGTCAGCGATTCTCTGAACGAGCAAAGTGGAACACCGGGGGTGAGGCTTACCACCTGAATCGGTATGCCCGCCATGAAAGGTGAGGCGAGCACGACAGACGCTCAACTTCGAGGAGATGGTGGATGGCTCGATCAGCCGGAACGTCAAGCCGCATAACTGATGCAAACGCAAAATGGTTCACATTGGTGGCGGCATGTTTTGCGCTTTTTATGGCGATTCTGGACAATCTGGTCGTCAACATCGCGTTGCCGACCATCTCGCGTGAGCTGAGCGCAACAACGACTCAGCTGCAGTGGGTCGTCTCCGCCTACACGCTGGTCTTTGCGTCGCTGCAAATCACTGCAGGCGGACTGGGCGATCGCTTCGGTCGCAAGCGCTGGTTTATGGCCGGGCTTGCCTTTTTCACGCTTACCTCATTCCTTGCAGCGTTCTCCAATAGCATGGAAATGCTCATCGCGATGAGGGCGCTGCAGGGCCTTGGCGCCGCGTTTATCATGCCACTCTCACTTTCACTGATCTCTGCGGCCTTTCCCCCTGAGGAGCGAGGCCGGGCAGTCGGAATCTGGAGCGCGATTTCCGTTTCCGGTGTTGCGCTCGGCCCCATCGTTGGTGGCGCGATCGTCGAATATGCGTCCTGGGAATGGATCTTCCTGATCAATGTACCGATTGGCATTATCGCGCTGATCGTGACGATGGCGGTGGTCCGGGAGTCGAAAGATGAATCAGGAACAGTTGCGACTGATATCCCGGGAACTGTGCTGATTACCGCGTTTATCGCGTCGCTTACCTGGGGCCTCATCGAAGCTGGCGAACGCGGCTGGACCGACCCCCTGATTCTGATCGCGTTTGGTTTCGCCGCAGCGATCTTCCCGATATTCATCTGGGTGGAATTGCGCTCCGAGCGGCCGATGATCCCGCTGCACTTCTTCCGATCCCGCACGTTTACTGGAGCCAATATCGACTCATTCTTCATCTCCTTCCTGATCACAGGCGTGGCGTTTTTCATGACTCTCTATCAGCAGAATGTGCATGGATTCTCCGCTATCAAGACCGGGTTAGCGCTTCTGCCAATGGTTCTGGTGATGATGGTCTTTTCTCCCATCTCCGGCTCGTTGATCAATCGCCTCGGCCCCCGCAAGCTGCTGACGTTCGGCATGCTGGTGACCGGGTTCGGTACGCTGCTGCTGCTGCTCGCTGGAGTCGATGCGTCGTACTACCGGATCCTGCCGTCGTTCATCGTGATGGGTTTTGGCATGAGCTTCATTTGGGCGCCAATGACCACCGCAGTGCTCAATAGTGTTCCCAGTGACAAAAGCGGCGTAGCATCTGCCATCAACGGATCT
>JBGTJM010000256.1:0-6097 GCA_041745115.1 Thermomicrobiales bacterium | reverse complement strand
TGTAGGTTCTGCAGGGAGCGCTCGCGGTAATGGAAGTCCACATCGAGCTAGCGGCTGAGGAATTGTTCAAAGTTGGGCCGGTTTCGGTCACGAACTCTATGGCCACGATGTTTGTGGTGATGGGCTTGCTCCTTTTTGTTGGTATCTATGTCGCTCGGAGAGCGTCTCTGATGCCCGGTCGGCTTCAAGCGGCGTTCGAGATCGTCCTCGAAATGCTGATGGGTCTGACCGAAAGCGCTGGTGGCAAGAAGCTTGGTCGCCAGATGTTCCCGCTCGTCTCGGGACTTTTCATCTTCATCCTCTTTGCGAATTACTCCGGACTTCTGCCAGGTGTTGGGACCGTTGGTATCGAGCGAGAGGTTCCCGCGGAAGGTGAAACTGCGCTTGTTGCGGGAGAAACGACGACCTATACGATTGCAGCAGCTGGCAGTGGGGCGGCAGGGCAGGCTGGGCCGAGAACTGCCGAGGCCGGAGAGACTGTGCTCATTCCGTTTCTTCGCCCGCCAACTGCCGACCTGAACATGACACTTGGCATGGCCCTTGTCACGTTTACGGCTGTCCAGCTTTTTGGAATTCGGGCAAACGGCGTGAGGGGCCGGATCAAGCACATGGCGACGCCGGTCTTTCTCTTTCCCATTGAAGTGATCTCGGAGCTTTCGCGAGTGATCTCGCTCTCGGCCCGTCTTTTCGGCAACGTCTTTGCGGGAGAGGCGCTCCTGGCAGTGATGTACGCGATTGGCGCGAAAGTGGGGATTGTCGTGATTCCTGTGCTCGTTCCAGTGGTTTTCCTGGGTCTTGAGCTCCTGTTCGGGACGATTCAGGCACTCGTGTTCGCGATGATGACGCTGATTTACATCGCCGTGGCGGCGGCACACGATTCACATGATGAAGAGCATGCACCACATCATCGTGATGACGCTGCTCATGTCCCAGCGACGGCAGGGGACTAACACTTTGGGTATCGAGTCTGAGGCGACCGGTCACGTTGACTTCGCAGCAGACCGAGAGGTTCGTTTGGGGAGCGCGGCATGAGTCGGCTTCGAACTGTGGGTCAAACCTGAGCCTGTGGCCTCAGGTGATTAAGGAGGAAGCACGTGTTCGGTGGTATTACAGATCCAGATGCTGTTCGGTACATCGGTGGTGCGCTTGCCATCGGTCTTGGGGCAATTGGCCCGGGTCTTGGACTTGGCTGGGCAGTGAGTTCTGCGATGGAGGCGCTTGGGCGCAATCCTGAAGCATCGGGCGACATTCGTTCGACGATGATTATCGGCGCGGCCCTCGCTGAGGCCGTGGCCATCTACGCTTTCGTTATCGCGATCATCATTCTGTTCGTCTAGCGCGGGCTCTCCGGGGCTCTGGCAGTGTGCCGGGTTCTGTCGAGACCGTGCATCCAAACGACTGCGTAATGACGCCGGGTTCAGCACCAGCGAGGTTTCGTAGCCGGGAGCGCACAATACATGGATGCACTTGGAATTGAACTCTCGAAGCTGATCGTTCAGATTGTTGCTTTCCTCGTCTTTGTGTTTCTGCTTTGGCGGTTCGCCTCCAAGCCGATCGTGAAGATTCTGGATGAGCGTACTGAACGTGTTCGCGAGGGAATGGAAGCTGCTCAGCGGATGCAGTCTCAGCTGGAGGCTACGGCCGCCAGAAATGAGGAGGTCCTCGCGGAAGCTCGCCGTGATGCTCAGCAGATTCTTGCTCAAGCGCGTGAAGCTGGTGAAGGCACAATGGCAAGAGCCCGTGAAGAAGCTGGCAAGCAGTCTGATGAGTACATGGCTCGTGCCCAGGCGACACTGAGGGCGGAGACGGAGCAGGCGAGGCAGGAGCTTCGGAAAGAAGTTGCCGACCTGGCTGTGATGGCTGCGTCGCAGATTGTGCGCAAGGAGCTCGATCCAGCGGCGCAGGCGGATCTTATCGAGGCGACACTCGCTGAGGCGATCGCTGATCGAGGACCTTCCGGTGCGACCCGTTATGGGCTCGAATCTCCTGAGAATATTGATGGTTAGGGGGCGGATGCGTGGCTAGCGGAGCGGCAAGGCGCTATGCTCAGGCTGTCTTTCAGCTGGGGAAAGAAAATGGAACGCTGGAGCGCTGGAGCGAAGATCTGGCAGTTCTGAGCTCCATCGCGAATGAGCCTCAATTGCTCGAGTATCTCCTAAGCCCTAATCATTCAGAGGATGAGAAAGTGGCCCTGACGGACAGAGCGCTGGCGGAAGGGCAACCAGAGGCCCGTACTCTGGCCAGGATGCTGATTCAGCGTCGACGGGTCAAGATCATCTCAGATATCGCTGATGCGTTCACAGAACTGTTGCTGGAAGAGCGAGGAATCGCCATCGCGGATGTGACCACCGCGGTCGCCCTCGATGCAGAATCCGAGAAGCGGCTGAAGGATCAGTTGGGGACGATTGTGGGGCGTACCATCGAGTTGCGCACGCACGTGGATCCTTCGATCATCGGAGGAATTGTGGCCCGAGTAGGCGACACGCTCATTGATGGAAGCATTTCAAACAGGTTGCGCCGGTTGCACGAGAGGCTTGCGGTTGGCGCCTAGCACTTGTGCGAGTCTCGGTCGGTTGGGCTTATTTCGATCGTTTCGTTTGTGAGTTGGATATGGGGCGCATACCGAACGAGTAGCGCAAGAGGACGGTGAGTTATGGTCGGACGAGCAACGGAAATCGTTGACATTCTGAAGAAGGAAATCGCCGCTGATCAGGGCGACGTGACTATCTCCAATGTCGGCACAGTAGTCGAAGTCGGAGATGGAATTGCCCGAGTGTATGGGCTCACCGGCGTAATGTTTAGCGAGCTCGTCGAGTTCACGAAAACCGGAGTCATCGGTCTGGTTCTGAACCTCGAGGAAGACTCGGTTGGCGTCATCATCATGGGCGATTACACCGGAATCGAGGAGGGCGCGGAAGTCCGCGCGACCGGGAATCTTGCCTCAGTACCGGTAGGCGATGCTCTTGTCGGCCGTGTGGTGAACGCGCTGGGTCAACCGATCGATGGGAAAGGGGCGATCTCGACTGAAAAGAGCCGTCCGATCGAGCGGATCGCACCGGGCGTGATTTTGCGGCAGGACGTCGACGAGGCGCTGCAGACGGGCCTGAAATCTATCGATTCGATGATTCCCATTGGGCGTGGTCAGCGTGAGCTGATCATTGGCGACCGTCAAACTGGCAAGACCGCTGTCGCTATCGACGCGATCATCAACCAGAAAGACAGTGGCGTTATCTGCATTTACGTCGCCATCGGCCAGAAGCAGGCGCAGGTAGCCCAAGCAGTGCGCGTTCTTGAAGAAAACGGCGCCATGCACCATACGATTGTGGTGGTTGCATCAGCTGCCGATCCTGCTGCTCTCCAGTACATTGCGCCTTTTGCCGGCTGCGCCATGGGTGAAGAGTTCATGGAAGAGGGCAGGGCAGCGCTGATCATTTACGATGACCTGTCGAAGCATGCCTGGGCGTATCGCCAGGTTTCGCTACTTCTGCGACGACCTCCTGGCCGGGAAGCGTATCCAGGCGATGTGTTCTACCTGCATTCCCGATTGCTGGAGCGTGCGGCGAGACTCGATGACAAGCTTGGCGGCGGTTCACTGACTGCACTGCCAATCATCGAGACGCAGGCCGGTGACGTTTCCGCATACATCCCAACCAACGTGATTTCGATTACGGATGGTCAAATCTATCTTGAAAGCGATCTCTTTTACGCTGGCGTGCGTCCGGCGGTCAATGCCGGATTGTCGGTCTCTCGTGTTGGTGGCGCTGCCCAGATCAAGGCGATGCGCCAGGTCGCGGGCCGTTTGCGCCTCGATCTTGCGGCGTTCCGATCGCTGGCAGCTTTTGCTCAATTCGGATCGGATCTCGATGCCAATACACAGGCGCAGTTGAACCGGGGCGCCCGGCTGACCGAGATTCTCAAGCAAGGCCAGTATCAGCCTATGCCGATCGAGGAGCAGGTAGCGATCCTGTGGGCCGGAACCAATAGTGTTATTGATGACGTTCCGGTGACAGATGTCCAGCAGTTCTCTAGCGACTATCTCGAGTATCTGAGATCAGCCCATAGTGATCTGCTGACGACTATCCGCGACGAAAAAGAACTTACCGACGCCACCATTGAGTCGTTGCAAAAGGCCACTGACGCGTTCAAGGCTGGAACGCAATGGGCTACGAAGGCAAAGACCCCTGTAGCGGCTAGCTAGCGGTTGGCGAACCAGGTCGCGCCTGTGACTAGGGCGTAGCTGGCGAGGAGGCAAGGTGGCGAGTACACGAGAGATCAGACGACGCATCAGGACGGTGCGGAACATCTCCCAGATCACCAGGGCCATGGAGATGGTCGCTGCGTCGAAGATGCGCCGAGCCCAGCAGCGGGTAACCGCGAGTCGTCCCTATGCGGAACGCATCGATGCGATGATTTCGGATCTGGCTGCATTGCAGCTGGATCAGGACGCGATCGCGGCGTTCCCGTTGCTGGCCAAGCGGGACATCCGCAATGTTGAGCTTGTGCTCGTAACGCCGGACAAGGGGCTCACTGGACCGCTGAACTCGAACATCCTGCGAAGAGCCAGCAAGTTCATTATTGAAGAAGCTGAGGCGCCGACGAGGGTGGTGGCGGTCGGCAAGAAGGGCCTCGACTTCATGGCGCGGACACGGCAGGACGTTGTCGCCGAGTTCACTGGCCTTACTGACACGGTCATGCCAGAGGATTTGTCGGTGATTTCGCAGGTGATTCTCGAGGATTACATCAGCGGCCGCGCCGACGCCGTCTATATGATCTATTCCCAGTTCGTCAACACGCTGTCACAGGTACCGATCGTGCATCAGTTGCTGCCGATCGTTCCCAAACCGGGTTCTGGCACCTACAACGATTACATCTTTGAGCCGAACGGAGCAGAAGTTCTGACTGAACTTCTACCGCGATCGGTCGAAACGCAGATCTATCAGGCGATTCTGGAGAGCTTTGCTTCGGAGTATTCGGCACGGATGGTGGCGATGCGGAATGCGTCTGACAATGCGCGGGATCTGGTCTCCGACCTGACACTCACGTACAACAAAGCGCGACAGACCCAGATTACGAGTGAAGTTTCGGAGATATCCGCCGGCGCGAATGCGCTGCGGCAAAAAGATTAGCAGTGTCTTGGTTCTCGGCCTCGTGCCTGCGAACCTGATCATAACGAGGAGCGAAGACCCATGGCAGAGACATTGACCAGGACATCGACGGGCACGATTGTGCAGGTGATGGGCCCGGTCGTAGACGTTCAGTTCCCGCCGGAAGAGTTGCCAGAGATTTATAACGCTCTGGAAGTCACCTATGACGATGGCCACATTCTGGTCCTGGAAGTCCAGCAGCACCTCGGCAATGACTGGGTTCGAGCGATTTCGATGAGCTCGACCGACGGTTTGCGCCGCGGGATGGAAGTTCGGAACATGGGATCGGCGATCTCGGTTCCTGTCGGTCCGGAGACACTCGGCCGCATTCTCAATGTCACTGGTGAGCCAATCGACGAGCAGGGGCCGGTGGAAGCGAAGACGATGTATCCCATTCATCGCCCAGCGCCCTCATTCGAGGATCAGTCCACGCAGGTGGAGGTTTTTGAGACTGGTATCAAAGTCGTCGACCTGATCGCTCCGTTCACGAAGGGCGGCAAGACTGGTGTCTTCGGCGGCGCCGGTGTTGGCAAGACCGTCATCATCACTGAGCTGATTCGGAATATTGCTGCAGAGCACAGTGGCGTTTCCGTTTTCACTGGAGTGGGTGAGCGGACTCGCGAAGGCACCGCGCTCTGGGGCGAAATGCAGATGTCTGGTGTTGCCGAGCAGACAGTGCTCGTTTTTGGCCAGATGAACGAGCCTCCGGGAGCTCGTTTGCGAGTTGGTCTCACGGGTTTGACGATGGCTGAGTATTTCCGGGACGAGGGCAAGGACGTACTGCTGTTTATCGATAACATCTTCCGCTTTGTGCAGGCGGGCTCTGAGGTTTCAGCGCTTCTTGGTCGTATGCCGAGTGCGGTGGGTTACCAGCCGACGCTGGCCTCTGAGATGGGCCAGCTGCAGGAGCGGATCACGTCCACGAAGCGAGGATCGATCACATCCGTGCAGGC
>JBGTJM010000255.1:0-5713 GCA_041745115.1 Thermomicrobiales bacterium | reverse complement strand
CTGTCACCAGTCCACTAGTGACAAGCCCGGCCCCCGTCAGGAGTCTTGCGAGGATGCCTCCGCCATTCCTCTTGGACGAAAACGGGTTGAGCAGTTCTCAGCTCTGGCAAGCGATTCTCGAAGACCTCGAGCAGCAGGATATCGCCGCACGCGCGAATGTGGACGCCTGGCTGCGCCCTGCAGCTATCGTTGGACGGAACGCTGACGGGGCTCTCGTTATTGGCGCGCCCAACGAGACACTCCGTCGACGAATCGACACTCGCTACTCGACGGCGATTGCTTCCGCTGCAAGTGCGCTCCTGGGAGCTCCCGTTGTCGTCACGGTGGTCGTGTGGAGTGAATGGCAGGCGAGCAGCGGACATGGGACTAACCATATTCCAAATGACGATCCTGCCGGATACGCTGCAGGCTAGACGCTATTGATGTGTTTTGGCGAGGCGTCGGCCTGTTGGCGGGATATTGCCGCGATCAGGGCCCCTGCCAGAACTACAAGAACCAGCCCGACAAAGACAAACGTCGCTGGAAATCCTGCTGTTGCAGCAATGCCCGCGCAAACGAGGGGGCCGATAAATGCCCCAATCGAGCCGACCGACGCCGTGACGCCAAAAATGGCGCCTCGGCGTTCAGGCGGAGTATGTGAAGCGATGATCGCGTTCGCAGCGGGAATCATGCCTCCAGCCGCGAATCCGAAGAGGGCTTGCAGAAGGACCATCTGCCACGGAGCCTGGATCAATGCCATCGGGAGGTAGATGACTCCAGCCCCAAGCACGCTGAAGATCAGAATTTTCTCGTGTCCGACACTGTCGCCACGTCGACCCAGATAGATCGATGCCATCGCGCTCGTCACGCCCATCAGACCAAATGCCAGCCCTGTAACTGAGGCTGCTCGTGCGTCAGGAAGATCGCCCAATTGCGCAATATAGAGAGGGGTCATCGGTCTGACACCCATCTGTGCGAAGCGACTGACGAAGAGAACGGCGATCATGGTCACCATGATCGGTGCAAGAAGCCAGCTTCGAGATGCCTTGATCGCGGCGAATCCGCGAACATCGCCTGGTGGAGCCGGAACGAAGCGCTCCCGCACCGCGAAGTGCACGAGTATTCCGGCGATACCAAGAAACGAAGCAGCCACAAAGAATGTTGGTCTATACCCAAGATTGCCAGCGAGAAGCCCACCGAGGAACGGGCCAAACGACGCGCCGACGAAGACCGCGGTCTGGATCAGACCAAGGGCGTAGCCCAGGCGCTCTCGGGGCGCCGTGGAGGCAACCAGAGCTGTGCTCGCGGCGACGGTGCCCGTGAATGCTCCTTCAACCATCCTCAGAACGACCAGCTGCCAGGGTGCCACCACAAAGCCCATCAACCCAATGGTGATCATCGCTGCGAACATGGCTCGCAGGACCATTGGCTTGCGGCCCTTTCGATCTGCCACGATTCCCCAGACCGGTGCGGCAAATGCCATGACGCCGGCACCGCCAGCCTGAACGAGTCCAGACCAGAGAGCGGCGCTCTCAATCTCTTCAGCTCCAATGTCCCGAAGGAAGAACGGCAGGAACGAGTCGCGCAGGGTGAAGCCGACGATTGCCAGCACCTGCGCAATCGACAGCGCGTACAGGTTCCGCCGCCAGGAAATGGGCGTTTGGGTTGGATGGACTGACTCTTGAGCGCCAGGGATTCGGGTCATGTTCCCGGCAGTTTACCCCGAGGTTAATACACTGTTAACCTCCAGCCGCCGCAATCCGCATCAGACCTTTGTAAGGTGTTCAAGCAACATCAGGCCGTTGCGCAAACGCTGGCCAGGCCCTCGGTGAACGCGCGCTTGCCGCCATGTGAAGGATGTCGGATCCTCGTCGCCTCGATGCCAGCTCTCGCCAGCGCCTGATGGGCAACATTCCCTACGGCGACAACCCGGTCGATTTCCATGATCCTGAGTAGCTCCAGCCAGAATCGGGATCCGGAAGCTACCTCGCCTGCGGTGGGTGTCCGGTTTGAATTGGGTTTCCCGAAGTGGTGCGGGTGAAAGGGAAACGCTGCCCAGAGGACTGGTACACAATCGTAGGAATCCAGCGCATCCCAGACGATGGTGGCGGACGACTCTCGATGGACTGGACCCCGGTTATCGACCAGCCGATATCCTCGGTGAGACCCTAGCATTTCCAGGGCCGGCACCCCATCGAGCATGATTCGCTCGCTGGTGAAGGGGATGCCCGTCAGACGGCAGCCTCGGTATCCCGGAGCTTCGCCCATCAGCATCATCTTTGGCCGGCGCTCTGAGACCTCTGTCAGATATCTCAGGAGGTTCTCCCGACAGATCTCGCCGCTCGGCAGTTTGGTCGAGTACTGGTTCGTCGTCTGCTGGTCGGAAGGATACTCACCAAGCTCGGCTATGAAGCTGCGGAAATCCGTCACGATCATTCAACCCAGGCACAAAGAAAAACGTGCCCAGCTGGCCTGACCTATGTGGCGTAGCGACTTGATACCTATGATTCCCTCTGGAAATCCTTGCTGATCGCGTAACAGAACAGCGCCAGCATCTCGATTCGCGGAACAATGCTTGGTACGACAAGATATTCGTCCTGGCTGTGCTCCCCTCCTCCGACCGGCCCAAGTCCATCGAGGGTCGGTAGTCCGTGTCCGGCCAGGAGATTCGCGAGCGTAATTCCGCCACGTGGCCCGTAGACGACATCAATTCCAAGATCCGCAGCGCATTCCACGGCGAGGTCAGCAAGAGCGGTAATCTTCGGCGTTTGCGGCATTGGTGGAAAATACAGGTCACGCGTAATGGTGGACGTTGTGCCGTGGACGTATGGATTCCCGCCGATAGACTCCATGGCCGCATCGATCGCGTCGGTGTCGCCATCGTGGCCGGTCATGCGCACGTCGATAACGGCTCTCGCATGCTCAGGCACTGTGTTGTCTGCCGTTCCACCTTCGATGATTCCGACGTTCACGGTAACTTCCGGACGGAACGCCTGGAGGCCCTGGATTGCGACAACCTGCATGGCAAGAGCGTGAATTGCGTTGGCTCCATCATGTGGTCGACTTGCGTGAGCTGGTTGCCCCTGCACCTTGAGCGTGTAGGTTGAACCGCCCTTGCGCGAGGTGACAATCGATCCATCCGGATTAGCGGCTTCAACGGAGAGTGCGACATCGTACTCTGGAGCAAGCTCCTCGAGCATGACTTTTGAGACCCGCATGTCCGCTTCTTCGTCTGGTGTACTGACCAGACTGATTTTCGCGATATCTCCTAGCAAGTCGAGATATTCAAGTGCGCCAATCGCATAGAGCGACGAGAGGAGGCCGCTCTTGACATCGATGACGCCTGGCCCGATCAGGTTGTCTCCGTTCCGGGCGGGCTTCCACGATTCTGCCGATCCGACCGGATGGACGGTATCGTGGTGGACCACCAGCATGATGCGAGCACCATTCGGGTTTCCACCGGTCGCCGCGACTTCGATGCCAGCACCGGCATCAGCATCTGGCCACTCGCGAATTGCCCAGTTGCGATCGGCAACGAGCGATTTGACCAGCTCGACGGTTGCGTCGATCCCTTCTGCGAATCCTGACTTCGTATCGATTGCGCAGAACTGGTGCAACTCATCGAGGTACTTGTCGAGCTTCGGTTCGAGTTGCTTCTTGAGTGCTTTCCCTGGAACTGAATATGTACCGGGCATCGATGTGAGATTCCTTTCTGATTGGCGTCAATTCTGCTGATGGTGAAGTCGGCGTCAGGAGATGATTGCCGCACCGCCGATCAACACGATCAGAATGACAAACGTGCCGATAAGTATGGGCGTCACGAACTTGAAGAACGTACCGTATCCGATCCTCGAAACACCAAGTACACCCATGAGCACTGCGGACGCCGGGCTGAAGAGATTCATGGTGGAGTTGCCAGCAGAGAACGCGGTGACGATCAAGGAGCGTGAAACATCGGCAAAGTCGCCAAGTGGGGCCATGATCGGGATTGCCAATGCTGCGTGACCAGATGAAGAGGGCACCAGAAACGCCAGCGGAATGTTGATCAGGTACATCAGAATGGCAAATCCGGCAGCGCTTCGACCTTCGAGTACTCCTGCCAGTGAATTCAGGATGGTGTCGGTAATCTGACCATTGTGCATGATCACGGTGACGCCGCGGGCCAGTGCAACGATCAGCGCCGCACCAATGAAATCGCCGGCACCCCTCACAAACGTGCCGGTCAGTTTCTTTTCCGACATTCTGGCGACCAGACCCATCAGGATCGCGCCGAGAATAAAGAGTCCTGTGAACTCACCGAAGAACCAGCCCAATGTCGGAAGGAAGTCAACGCCGAGGTCATCCCAGGGAATGACGCTGTAGATCATGATGATGAATGTTCCAGCAAAAATCGCGAGCACCGCTTTCTGGCGACCTTCCATGCCATCCGCGGGAGCTTCCTCTTGCTGACCGGCCAGAAAATGGGCCCGATGGTCGTCCATCAAGTCGGCAACGACGGACTTGGAAGGATCTGATTTGATGCGTCGAGCGTAGCGAACGGTGTACGCGATGAGAAGCGCGACCAGCACCACCAGGATAAGGACGCGCAAACCGATACCGTCGCCGGTCGTTATCCCCGCGGAATCGGACGCTACACCGATCGAGAAGGGATTGACCGTTCCACCGATTCGTCCCATCGCCGATCCGATGAACACCACGGACACGGCGACCATCGCGTCGAGCCCGACTTTGAGCATGAGCGGAATGAGAATTGCGACAAAGCCTATAGCTTCGTCCGATAACCCAAAGGTCGAACCTCCCAGCGCAAACGCGATTACGAGGGATGCGATAAGCAATGTGTCCCGGCCTGCTAGGCTGCGAGCGAGTGAATCGATTCCGGCTGACAGCGCTCCTGATTCCATGGCGATGGTGATGAAGCCGCCAAGGACCAGAATGAACAGCGCCACTCCGATGGCTCCCATGAGCCGACCATCGTTGTAGACGGAGATGGTTCCCTGATCGACGAATCCCGTGTATTCATCGCGGGCAGTGAACTCGCCGGGTTCACTCTTGATTCCGTACATCCCGCGACCTGGGGCCGCCAGGATGTCGTAGAGCCCCTGCCGGTCACCATCGAACTCGGTGAACGTGCCAGGGACTGGTCGACCCTCATCGTCTACGGCGAACTGACCTTGTGGAATGATCCATGTCAGCGCCGCGACGCCGATGATGATGATGAAGAGAATGGTGTACGCGCTGGGCAACTGAAACGAGCGCTGTTTGGGTTCTTCGCTGGGGGGCACCGATACCGGGTCTGGCACAAAATCAGCAGGAATCGACTCGCTCATGACTTCCAACCCCTCCTTCAGTTAATCCGATCAGCAAAACAACGATGTGTAACCGAATCGCCGCACACGCTCTTGAAACGAGCTAAATTCACGTGAACTTTCGCACACCGACAAACCGGTGAGCAATGATTGCGATGCTGAAAATGCATGGACTCAACGTGAACGCAACGAACGCTACACTTCTCAGGCAAACTGACCTATGACAACTGCGGGGAGTTCGGCACTACTACCGGGCTCGCTCACAATGCTAAGCATTGGCAACGGGTTGACCAGACATTGCAACCGAAACGAGTGGCGGTCAAACTGACGCTGGCGGCAGAGCCAATGCACTGAGTCTGTAGGTTGTTTGACATCTTGACGCTTACCCCTCGCTGCTTCCGGCCAGGAAGGCCGTTTTGCATGCGGCT
>JBGTJM010000254.1:0-10451 GCA_041745115.1 Thermomicrobiales bacterium | reverse complement strand
ATGGCAGCTGATTCCGGCAACGGCGCATTCTCCACAACTCAACATGGCGTTAGAGGAGGTGCTCACGCATCGAGTTGGCCGGGGAGAGCGTCCTGCCACCCTCAGAATCTGGGCCTGGGCGCGCGATTGTGTTGTGCTCGGTCGCTTTCAGTCCGTTCGGAATGAAATCCATGAAGAAGCTGCCGCCGAGCTTGGCATCGACCTGGTTCGACGGATTTCGGGCGGCGGCGCGATGTTTATCGAACCCGAAGGCGCGATCACCTATTCGATCTATGCACCAGAGTCGATGGTCAAAGGCATGTCGTTCGCTGACTCCTATTCCTTTTTCGATGCCTGGGTCATCGAGGCCCTACGCTCCCTTGGCGTGGATGCCTGGTACGAGCCGCTCAACGACATTACTTCCAGCGGCGGCAAGATCGGCGGGGCGGCTCAGGCGAGGCGAGGTGGCGCAGTGCTGCATCACACCACGATGGCGTACCAGATGAACATTCCGACGATGCTGAACATTTTGCGGATCGGCGAAGAGAAGCTGAGCGACAAGGGGATTCGGTCCGCAGACAAGCGGGTTGGGCCGCTCAGTCAGCAAACAGCCCTCTCTCGCGCCGCTATCATCGAGCACCTGATTGAGACATTCCGGAACAGGCATGGGTTGACCGAAGGCTCACTTTCTCAAGATGAGCTCGCCGAAGCCGAGAAGCTTGTGGAGACCCAGTTCGGCACCCGGGAATGGACCTACTTCCTGCCGTGATCCTCTTCGAGGAGCGCCAGCGGCTGAGACAGCCCTGGTTGCTCGTTCTGGTGCTGGTGCCAGCGGCGCTGGCATGGGCGAGCATGATCCAGCAAATCGTCCGCGACCGACCCGTCGGCACCAATCCGGTCAACGACTGGGGCATGCTTCTGATCTGGCTGCTGATTGGCGTTGGTCTCCCCGCGTTCATTGCCATTCTTAGACTCGAGACGATCGTCGACCACGAGCGAGTCCTCATCCGGTTTCGGCCGTTGACGACCAGATCGATTCCCGGCAGCGAAATCAGATCGGCCTCCGTTCGCTCGTATCGCCCGATGCGAGAGTTTGGCGGCTGGGGACTGCGCGGGTTCGCATCCAACCGCGCCTACACCATGAATGGCAACACAGGCGTTCAGCTCGTCCTAACCAGCGGCGACCAGTTAATGATCGGCTCGGAGCGGCCGGAAGAGCTCGCAACAGCGATTGCCGCGATGCTGTCTGATCGCTCCTGAGCGCTCAATCCGGTTGCAGTCAGACGCCAGTGGCGCTGTCCGGGCCTTCCTGACTGCCGCCACCCTGCTGCGATTGCCGCTGACGCAGGCCGAGCATGCCGGCGGCAGTTCCGATCGCCAGCGCTCCAGCTCCCCACCACTTGTTTGACGAATGCGTGCCTGAGCCCGTCGATGGCAGCGATGAGACCACGACACCCGATGACGTCGTGCCCGAACTTGCGCCTGTTCCGCCACCTGTCTGGGTGCCGCCACCACCCGTTCCCGTTCCACCGCCTCCGCCACCAGTGCCGCCAGTGTTTTCAGGTGGTGCCAGCGGCTCCTCGATGCAGATGCCGGACGAGCAGATCAGACCGGGACAGCAACCCGCGACCGGATCGCAAGCCAGGCCCGGATCGGTTGTGCAGCGAGCGCGTGTGCCACAGGTATTCGATTCAGGCAAACAGTAGGTGCCGTCCTGACATGGAATGTCGATCACGCAGGTCTGACCAGCCGGAATGTAGGCCGGAAACTGACAGAAGCCCTGCTGGCAGACCATGCCAGAGCTGCATTCGGCCGCACTTGAACAGGCAAGACCTGTCATGCGCCGCGACGCCAGCGCCCCAACCGCTCCAATCGCCGCCGCCATCACGCGTCGCCGGCTGACCCCACCCGCAAGCGCCAGGGCAATCCTGTCGATAGAGTGCTCTGCCATCAGTTCCTATCCCTTTCGCACGCTAAATCCAACCGCACATGGATACAGTCATAGCCAGCTCGGCGCCGGTTGCACCGAGGAAGTCACGCTGTGATCGAGTCAACCCTTTTCTGCTGACGGCGAAAATATCAGAGCAGCCGCGAATCGTCAACCGTCACTTCAGTAGGCGTTCGGCTGCTCGTTGGGCTGGATCGAGATCGATTTGCGCGAGGATCTGGTTCAGCCTGAAATGATCCAGTGATCGGAAACGCGTTCGCACTCGCCGTCTCCTGGCCAGGATGGCATGGTGACCAATACGAAGCGGAACGGCTCATCGCTGACCGTGCGGAACTGGAAACTGGTGCCGACCGGAATCGTGAGGCAGATGCCCGGTCTGGCCCGAATGATTTCTTCCTGCTCGCCCTGCTTTCGCCAGATATCGGCTTCACCGCCGAGGACGTACCAGATCTCGTCCACGGTCCGATGCCGAACCGTGAGCGACACCCCGCCAGGCGCCAGCGTCCCATGGGCCATGCTGCCTCCAGCGGCGGCAAGCAGCACCCGAATCTCGGAAGTATCGGGCGCGAGCGCGTCGACTTCGGCGGGCAGCGGTTTTGTGGCAAATGGCGTGAGCGATCGTTTCATGCCGTCGATGTACTACCTGTGAATCGTTGACTGTCAGCGTACCATGACGATATGCAGCGAAGCATCCTTTCATCAGATGCGCTTGGCGTTCTGGCATCGACATTGCCCGTGGTCGTCCGGTCCGAAAACGTTCGGATCGTCGATGACGCCATCGCCGCGACCGCCGGTGCCATTGTCGATCTTGGCAACGCGACACCTTCGTGGGGCGACGATCTGCATTTTCGGGACGGCACGTGGCGAACGGCAGGCTGGGTGCTGGCACTCGATGGATTGAACTTCTGCTTTTGGAGCGAGTCGGCCGATCCAGACGTCCGATGGCAAGTCGAGTATGGCGGCAAGCTGTTCGACGGCTACTGGGCGCTCGTGGCGGCACTGCGACGTGCGGTCGATGACGGTGTGGTGCTTTGGGAGCCGGATACGCTGGCTGGACTGTCTTTCGAGCAGGTCGACCACATGCTGCGACCAGCTGAAGCGACGTTGCCAGGTATTCCCCTGCTCGAGCGCCGGGTTCGGCACCTGAACGAGCTCGGCGAGGGCCTGCTGGCGTTCCAGGCGGCGTCTAGACGGGCCAGCCGAGCGGCAAACCCTGTCGAGTCGTTTGTGCTGGCGGCAGAGGGATCGGCGGCGCGGCTGGTGGAGCTGGTCGTGCGCTGGTTTCCCTCGTTCGACGACTTAGCCGACTATCACGGCGCCAGGGTCCGGTTCCTGAAGCGAGCCCAGATTCTGGTGGCCGATCTGCATGGGGTATTTGGCGGCGAGGGACTGGGCCGCTTCGACGATCTTGCGGTGCTGACCGCGTTTGCCGATTACAAGGTCCCCCAGGTGCTGCGGCGGCTGGGGGTCATCGAATACGCGCCAGCGCTGGCCGACCGGATCGAGCGACGGGAGCTGATCGCCGCAGGGACGGCTGAGGAGATCGAAATCCGGGCGGCGACCATCTGGGCAGTCGAGCTGCTGCGGCAGGAGCTGGCGGAACACGGCACAACGATGGCGCCCTACGAGATCGACTGGGCCCTCTGGCAGGCGGGCCAGACCGTCGAGGCGGCGGATCGTCCATATCACCGGACCTTGAGCTGGTTCTACTAGCGGGAACTGGGAACCAGGAACTGGGAGCTGGTAGGCAAGACAACTGAAGGTTTGCGGCGCGATCGACCGGGTCGTCGAGTGACCCTGATAAGGGTTCGTGATGTTGAAGGCCAAGAAGGCGAGCGGCATCATCGCTCGAGATCCAGTAGTGCGCCGATTTGGGATTGAATCAGAAAAGAGGACATGCGTGGTATTCTTCGGCAGAGCTTAACAATCGTTTCGGCGAGGTGAAGTGTTCGATGACCCGGGCCAATGGTTCAGGAAATGGTGTGCTCCGTTCTCCAGTTTCTGCAGCTGAGGTGGCGGCGGTCCGTCAGCCGACGGCATTAGCGTCGCTGCTGCCAAAGCGCGTCTATCACGATCCCGATGTGCTGGAGTACGAGCTGGCTGAATGGTTCGCCAAAGGCTGGATTTGCGTCGGCAGAGAGGAAGAAATCGCGCTGAAGGGACAGTACATGCTGACCCAGCTGTGCGGCGAAAACATCATCATCGTCCGGGACAATGATCTGCAGGTCCGGGCCTTCTTCAACTTCTGCCGGCACCGCGGCGCAACGCTGGTCACCGATGCTGCCGGCCAGATACCCCGGTTTCAGTGCCCGTACCACGCCTGGATCTACGACCTCGATGGCCGGCTGCACATGCCGAAGCACTGCGCCGAGCTGGAAAACTTCGATCTCGACGAATGGGGTCTGGTGCCAGTCAGTGCAGGGACCTGGCAGGGGTTCATCTTTCTGAACCTAAACGACGCCGCTGAGCCGCTGGCCGACTACCTGGCCGATATGGTCGAGTTCTTCGATCGCTTCGATCTGGCGTCGTTGCGACGTGGCGAGTTCATCGAATACGACGTCAAGGCAAATTGGAAGGCGATCGTCGAGAACTACTCCGAGTGCTATCACTGCCCCGGCGTGCATCCGCAGCTGAACCGGATCACTCCGTACAATCTCGGCGATTACATCCCCACCGAGGGTGAAAACTGGGTAGCGTCCTGGATGCCAGTGGTCGGCGACCACGACACGCTGACGATGGACGGTCAGATCGTGGAGCATGGCCGCGACTTCCTGCCCGGGATTACCGAAGACGATCACAAGAAGATCTACTACTTCGTGGTCTGGCCAAACCTGCTGGTCAGCCTGCACCCCGACTACCTGCTGGTCCACCGGCTGATGCCGCTGGCTCCGGATCGGACCTATATCGGCTGCGAGTGGTATTTCGATCCGGAGGACATGGCCAAGCCCGGATTCGACCCCTCCGATGCCGTGGAGTTCTGGGATCTGACCAACCGGCAGGACTGGGAGGTCTGCGAGCTTCAGCAGGCTGGCACGGCATCGCGTGCCTACGAAGCAGGACGGTACACCGGGATGGAAAGCGGCGTGCACTCCTTCGATCTGCATGTAGCAGACCGGTATGCCAACGATGGCGTCGTGACGCCGCTGACGCGAATCACCAAAGCAGAAACCAGCGCCAGGCTGGTCGGGCGAGGCAAGGCGCGCGCCAGCCAGGCATGATTTCAGAGAACCGCTCCGGAACGCCTCTCCCCCGATGAGCGGCACGCTCTTGTACACTGTGGCATCCGAGATGCTGCTGTGTAGGATGCTCGAACTGTGACTGAACCTGAACCAGGCGCCGGTAGCGCTGCGAACGAGACAACTGCGCAGGCAATAGCCGCGGTGGCTGCGTTGCCGATAGACCAGCGCAAAGTGCTCACTGTCGCAGTTGCCAGCGACCTCACCTATGTCGAGATCGCGGAGCAGGGCGGTTTCGAGCAATCGACGGTGCTGAGCTGGATGCGGGGCGGACTGCACGCTATCGCCCAGGCGCTCGACTCCACTCCCGGATGGCTCGATGACGACGCCGAGCAAGGACCAGAGCAGTAATGGCCGACAATCCGGATCTGCCTCCGGTGCTGGAGCGGCTGCTCGAAAGCGGTGAGCATGATGCCATTGGCGCCTATGTGCTCGATGCACTTCCGCCAGCCGAGCGTCTGGCGTTCGAGGAGCATCTGGCCACGTGCGATCAGTGCCAGGGAGAGCTGACCGTTCTGAAACAGTCAGCCGACGTCTTGCTGCGGGCACTGGTTCCGTCAGCCGCAGCGGCTCGACCTGCTGAACCAGCGCCGGAAGAACCTCCCGAGGAACCGCAAACTCCGGTCGATGAGCCCGCGCCAGAAATCGTGGAACCAGACGAACAGCCTGTCGAGGAAAGCGAGGTCGACACAGAGCCCTCAAGCGAGGGGGTTGCTGAGCCCGAAATCGCGGTGGAGCCGGACGAGCCGATCGAGACAGCCGCTTCAGAGCCTGAAACCCCCACTGAGACGTCAGATGAACCAGCGCAGAACGTCTCGCGGCGCAAAAGCCGGCCCAGAGGACGCATTGCACCGGGGCTCGCCGCATCGCCCGATGCCGACGTGGCTGGCCCTGCACCACCTCAATCGAAGCTGCCGTACATCCTGGCGGCAATCGGCGGAATCGTGGGACTTGCTGGATTCGTGGCAGCACTCGCGTTTGCCGAAATGCGCGGCAATCTGCAGGATGAGATCGATTTCCAGAATCAACGGATCAACGAGCTCGTCGCCGAGCGAGAGGCGTATCAGGACAACACCGAGGCCGTGGTGTTCACCCTGAACGCGACAACGCTCGGAGTCCCTGAATCGACCGCGGCCATTTTCGCCGATCCAGCAGGCACAAGCGCTGTTCTGACAGTCTCTGGCATGGCCCCGCTCGGTGCCGATCAGACCTACCAGGTCTGGTATCTCCCTCTGGAAGGCGCGGCCACCCCGGGACCGATCTTTGGCGTGGACGAGACCGGCTCCGCGGCAGCACCACTCCAGCCAGATCTCGCCTCGATCCAGGCCGTGGCCATCACTATCGAACCCGCGGGAGGCAGCGAGGAGGCCACCACCGATCCCGTGATTCAGGGGTTCGTGAACGGGTAGCTCATCCCCTACGCCAATACAGGCATTGACCAGGGCGCAGCTCGCTCAAAGGCGGCCGCCGCGTTGAATACGCTGATGTCGTCATAGGTTCGGCCAACGATCTGCAACCCGGTCGGCACTCCGTCCTTCGACAGCCCGGAAGGAACGCTCATCACTGGACAACGGCTGCAAATGTTGAACCCCATAGTCATAAAGGCGTCCCGGTTGAGCTCACATTCGATACCGTTTATCACCAGTTTGTCCTGCAAGTAGTCGTTGCCTGCTTCGAGCGCGGGCACAGCGATTGTCGGGCAGAGCAGAATGCGGTGAGTCTCGAAGACTTCTCCAAGCGATGCGTAAATGCTGCCCTCGATCTCGAGACCTTCGAGTGCTGATATCGAGCTGCGTTGCACTTCATTGGCGAAATCGATTGCGTAGGCCGTGAGCTTGTCACCATGCTCGTCGTAAACGTGCTTCACCCATGCGGCAAAAAGGGTGGTGAAGTGGGCCCGGACCGCCAGGTCGATATCGTGGCGTTTCCAGGGCAAATCGATTTCCACGACGTCCGCGCCCGCTTCCCTGAAAGCCTCAGCGGCCGCTCTCGTGTTGGCCTGCACATCGTTATCGACGATGTAATCACCCAGCGTCACACAGACGGCAATCTTCCAGCCCCGGATATCGGCATCCAGATCGGGTATGAGAACCTTCGGCCACAGCGAAACGACATCGTTCGGGTGCGGTCCGGCGATCAGGTTCTGGAAGAGCGCAGTGTCTGCCACGGTGCGGGCGAGCGGGCCCTCGTGGCAATAATGATCGAGGTTGAACGGCGGATCCTGCGGCACCCTGCCATAAGGCGGTTTGTATCCGACAACCCCGCAACACGAAGCCGGTATGCGGATACTGCCTCCAATATCAGACCCACCCGCGAGCATCGTTGTGCCAGCGGCAAGCGATGCTGCGGCACCACCGGACGATCCGCCCACGTCGAAATCGAGATTCCAGGGGTTTCTGGTGATGCCAAACAGATCGGAATGGGTGAACCCTGCACAGGAGAACTCGGGGCACGTGGTGCGGGCATGGATGATCGCGCCGGCGTCGAGCATCCGCTCAGCCAGCGGAGAGGTGTGCTCGGCGATTTCGTCCTTGTACACAACTGACCCGCCTGTCACCGGTTGTCCCAGAACGGGCATCTCCTCCTTGATCCCCAGCGGAATGCCTTCCGCTGGACGTGGCTCGGGGCCCTTGCCCATATAGCGCTGTTCTGCTTCACGGGCAGCCGCCATTGCTTCATCGTAGAACGTAAACGAAAAGGCATTGATCGCAGGATTGACAGCTTCGGCCCGGTCGATCACCGCCTGCATCAGCTCGACCGGGGACAGCTGCCGATCGCGCATGAGCGCCAGTGCGTCAACCGCCGAGAGTTCATGGATAGGCCTGGTCACGCGCATTGCTTCCCTTCGCGAATTCTCCTGTTTTCCGACTCCGGGATTGTACTTCCCTCCCTCGAATGTGTGACGCGTTCAACCTGTGAGTGATCCCACAGAGTGGTTAGATGAACGCTCACGTTTAACGTGAGGCTATTGACAACCTGTCCATCTCACGGTCGCTAAATACCTGTCCATCCGCACATTCTCCGATCAGACTACCGCATTTCCGTGTCGTGAAGTCACACGACCACACTCATCGCCGGCGTCAGTGCAAATTGGACGCATTAACCGACATTCAGTGCCTAGTCGTGTCGGAATTGAAGGCCAGTTGCCAGTCCCTGAGTGCCATTCTGAATGGATCTGGTTGAACCTCAGGGTTGTGAGAAAACGGTGGGTAATGTTCGTGGTCACAAGGATCCGCATTCGGTAGGTTGGAAGGAGCCTGCAAATCGGGATTCGATGGCTCCAGATGTAATGTGCATAGGAAGGGAAATGATGCTGGCTGCATTGGAACTGAATGTCGAATTGATGGTCAGGCGAAAACGCGTGCGCCAACAAGATCACCGACGAGGCTGCGGATGAGATTCACACGCCGCGCCGCCCTCCCTGGCGATCATCGGCCTCGTTTTCCGTGATCCAAGGTTCAAGACATGGGGGTGATGCCTATGCAGTGCGATGAAAAGATCAGTCATTCCTTCAGTATTGCCAATTTAGTGTCTGTAGTGAACAGGAGTAAATGATGTTGACGCGACGGATGACAGTCCTGGGAATCACTCTGATGGTGATGATTGCACTGATCGGTGGTTGGATGGTTCCCGCAACGGCCGTGGCCCAGGAGAGGATGGCAATTGAGGGACTGGGTGAATTCGACGATGGTGAGTGCGGAACGGAATCGCCCAACGGTCAGACGGCAGATTTCTCCAACAAACTGTCGGGAGATTTGACAGGTTGCCTCTACGTATTTGTCGACACGGCTGAATGCGGGCCGGATGGGAAATATCTGGAGACAGGAGTCGAGACCTTTGTCGGCGAGTACAACGGCGAGAGCGGTACGTTCTGGACGACGTTTGTGTTCCTGGCGCAATATGAGAGTTGCGTCGATGGAGTCCCGGAAGGGCAGCTCTCCGGTGGCTGTTATCACCCGGTCATTCAGGGAAGTGGCACTGGGGTGTTCAGACACGTCCAAGGCTACCTGATGTTCATTGACGATGTCGAAGCGGGTAACTTCCCCTTCATGGGTCAACTGGAGTTCCCTGAAGCTGCAGAAGAAGGCACTCAATAGGGCCTCACGACAGTGAAACAGCCATGATCGGGGCGTTGACCGTAGCTGAGGCAAGCCGAAAGCTTCCCGTCTCTTGGGACTGCGAAGCAATCGATCACCGGGACGGACCAGGCACCCTGACAAAAGTCATGCGCAATCGGGATGCACGCGGTCACGGGAGAGTGACGAGCACTGTTGTGGAGCCGCCGAAATGATTCGGTCAAGGTAAACCGTATCGGCACGTGCTGCCAGTGGCGGGAGCAGGCGAGGTGGGTATTGTGGCCGCGTCAGACCCGCTCGATGGGATCAAGGTTCGGCCAATACGTGGGCAACCAGACGATCCACACCAGCCGCGCTTGACTCACCAGCCACTGGCGGACAACCACGTGGAACACGAAGGTCTGCGATGCCGGGGACGTTGCGCGTCGCTCGTCCATCCGCATGATGATTCCAGACCGAAGAGGGTAATCCGTTGATCGACTCGTGATGCAGGGGTGCGGCGTAGGCTTCATCGTGGTTGTCAGGGAGCTCGAACTCGATGCTTGACAGCAGCCAGTTTGCCAACTGTTCAGGCGTACCGTGTTTGACGTTGCTTGGTGAAGCGGTCGATGAACTGGAAAAAGTCAATCTCGTCCGCGACGCCCCCAAACAACCTCCGCTTCGAGCGCCTTCCGCGCTCCATGCCTCTCAATGCGAACGCGACTGCTACCCCGAGGTCAACTGGCCGTTCAAGAGGGCGCACCACCCGGTTCGCTCTCCCGCATAAACCATCGAGCCAGTCTCCATTTCACATCGGATGTCACGATTACGTCGACCGTTTGACAGGGTGGCGCTACCAAAGCATTGCGGGCTCGATCGCCAACCCACGCCACACCGAAAATTCAAGCATCCCCACGCCCGAAGAATTCCCGTCACACATTCACTCTTCTGACCGTCCACTTGTTCGTAGGCAAATCGACGATTTCCGATGGAGACGTCAATGTTCTCGTCTGTGTGGATGGCCTCCCGGGCCGATATCGGTAAGCTCACATGACTCACCATCGAGATGAGTCATACACGTCACCAATGTCATCTGGCGCCTCGTCAGGTATCAGAGACATGAGCTCGGACACAAGCGAGCGTCGAGCAGAGATACGTGCCACCCTCCAGACTCAACTGACGTCCGCAAAACCCAATGCGCTGACATCTCGCGAGCTCCAGGTTGTGCAGTTG
>JBGTJM010000253.1:0-4822 GCA_041745115.1 Thermomicrobiales bacterium | reverse complement strand
TGTAAGGGGACTCTATGGACGAATTGGCGATGCAAGAGAGATCACGGTGATGTGGCCGACTATGCGGTCGCGGGCCGAAGGTCCTGAGACAACACTGGCACCGGCGTGATCTTGCGTCCGGTGCTTTTTTGTATCGTCGATGTATCTGATAGTTGGTCCCGCGTTGGTCCTGATACAGGATGAAGGAGTGATGTCCATGAATTCGAGCATGATCAGCAAGATCGAAAAAGCCCACCGATACGCTCAGGAGCCTGAACGGATAAAGGTGACTGAACTCGGCGCTACGTTTCATGGTAGTCATGATGACTATGCTGTTTCACTTGCGGACAATCACTGGAAATGCACCTGCCATACATTCGAGACCCATGCAATCGGCACCTGTAGCCACATTATGGCGCTTCAGGAACTCCTGAAGGATATGCTCAGTCAGGATGCCCGCTTCGCTTTGGAGCCTGCCGGCTCGGTAAGCTGACGGTTCTCGATCAGAACGCGCCATATCCTCCAGCTGGCTCATCAGGGTGCTTACTTGTTGGAGCCACCCTGGAGGCATATCCGATGCCAGAAACAGCCCAGGTGGTTCAGTCGGACTCAAATGGCGAGCCCTCTGGTACTGAGTAGAGCTTTTCCAATCTTTCGAGTTTCAGAATGAGCACGACGGCGCCACCGTGGGCGTCCCTGATGATTTCTCCGCCGTCCATCGCGAGCCAAGATTCTTCCTGTGATGCATCGATGGCGTGGAATCGTGTAGCACAGCACTCACGGATAATTCCCAGACATATGGGCACCTGATTGTTTTCAAGGGCAATCAGCAAGGTTGCATTTGAGCTTCTGAGAAATCCACCAGTGCTGGAAATTCGGGTAACCCGAAACCCGGCAGTCGTGACCGCACGCAGGATTCCGTCGGTGTCATAATCCTGAACAATTGCGACGATGAGCTTCATGCGGCTCCAGCATTCAGAGGATGCGTCCGATTGTCCACCAAAGCTTACAACGCGATCTTCAGGACGCAGTGTGCGGGGGACTGATCATGCTGGTCGACAGGCTGTGACACCACTCGCCTTGAACAACTTGACCTCTCAGGAGGTTCATCAAGCGGCTGTTCAGCAACCAGTGCTGCTTCTGCCAATCGGGGCAATGGAAGCGCATGGTCCGCACCTCCCGATTGACACAGATGTCATCATTGCCGTTCATCTGGCGGAACGCGCGACCATGTCCTTACGAGCTCGAGGGATTGCGTCGTGGACTGTTCCTCCACTTGCGTACTCCGTTAGCTGGGTTGGACGTGACTTTTCCGGCACGATCCCGATAGCTGCGGATGTGTTCGAGTCGTATCTTGGTGGGGTTCTAGCGGCGCTCACAGAGCTCTCTCCTGTAGCCATCGTGATTGTCAATGCCCATCTCGAGCCCGCTCATATTGCGGCGATCCGGCATGCGGTGAAACACGTTGGAGCATCAGCGGCGGTGACGATTGTATTTCCTGATCAACGGGAGCCCCGGTGGAGCATTCAGCTTTCGCCCGAGTTTCACGCTGGCCAGCGGCACGGCGGAGCATACGAGACATCTCTGATGCTCGCAGCTGACCGAACCTCCGTGCGATGGGAGGTGGCGGAACAGCTGCCTGCCGTGTCAGTCAATCTCCCTGAGCGCCTGAAGGCAGGTGCGAAGACCTTTCAGGAAGCTGGCGGGCTGCAGGGGTACTTCGGCGATCCGGCGTCGGCTTCTGTTGCCGAAGGTGAGCGGCTCTATGGCGTGCTGGAGTCAATGATTTTGCAGACGCTATCAGAGGCGGGAGTGGACATTGGCGCTGATGGGTGACCGAGTTCATCTTTCAGAGGAGGAGCGGGCCATGCTTGCGGGCGAGGCAGGGGAAGCGCCACGCCTGGCAATGAGCATTCTGTCGCGAGTCGCTCCGCTCTACAGAGCCGCATCGCTGATCGAGGTATCCCGTGCACACGTTGATGGATGCATCTATGAAGGCGAGGCGGGGCTCGCCTTCGCAGAGCGCCTTGCTGCTGCCGGAGGCAAGGTGCGGGTGCCAACTTCTCTCAACGTGGTTTCTCTGGACCGGGCCAGGTGGAGCCAACTGGGCCAGGACGCTACGTTCGCCGACCGAGCAAGGCGGCTTGGTGAAGCGTATCTGGCCATGGGTGCGAAACCATCGTTCACCTGTGCACCGTATCAAACAGATGAGTCGCCGGCGTTTGGCGAGCAAATTGCCTGGTCGGAGTCGAACGCTGTGGCATTCGCAAACTCGGTTATTGGCGCGAGGACGAACCGATATGGTGACTATCTCGACATATCCTGCGCGATCACCGGACGCGCTCCGGCAGCTGGATTGCATCTCTCCGAGAATCGACGGGGAACGCACTGGTTTCAGATCCATGGAGTCTCCGAATCACTGGAAGAGCGAGCTGACTTCTATCCCGTGCTTGGATATCTGCTCGGCTCACTGTGCCCGTCGGGAATCCCGGTGGTCGACGGGTTGCAACGAAATCCCTCAGACGATGATTTGAAATCCCTCTGTGCGGCCGCAGCGACGTCTGGTGCGATAGCGCTTCTTCACCTGGTGGGAGTTACGCCGGAGGCCTCAACTCTGACAGAAGCGTTTGGGGGTCATGTCAAGCCAGCAGCAAGAACGATTTCCCTCGCCGAATTGCAGCGGACGAGAAGGTCCTTGACGACTTCGAGCACGTACAGCCTTGACGTCGTTGCTTTTGGCAGTCCGCACAGTAGTCTCGCCGAGTGCCGCGAACTTGCTGCCCTGACCCGAGGGCGATCAGCCGCTACTGGGATACAGGTTTTCGTGACAACAAGTGCCGCGGTGAGGGCAATCGCTGATCGAGTCGGGATCCTGGCCGAGCTCGAGCGGTTTGGTGCAACCGTCACGGCTGACACCTGTATCGCGGTGGCGCCTCTGGTGAAATCAGGTGCTCGTGTCCTGATGACTAACTCCGCCAAGTATGCGCACTACGGACCAGGGCTGATTGGTGTCGAGTCCGTGTTTGGTTCCACCGAGGAATGCATCGAGTCGGCAGTTGCGGGCAAGGTCGTTGTTGACAGTGGTGCATGGGAGTGAAGAACCGGACCTGGACTGGCATTCCGCTTGTGGCTGGGATTGCTGAAGGGCTGATCGTCGCCTCGGACGAGCCGCTGAGCCTCTGGGGCGGCCTGGATCCGGAGACTGGATCCGTTATCGACCGGAGACATTCACTCGTGGGGATTCGAGTCTCTGGCGCGGTTCTTTCGCTGCCGTTTGGGCGTGGCTCGTGTTCAGCCAGTGGGGTGCTGCTCGAGGCGATCCATCAGAATACAGCTCCTGCTGCGTTTATCGTGTCTGAAATCGATCCGATTATCGGTCTCGGCGCTATTCTGGGAGACGAACTTCTGGATCGCGTTGTCCCAGTCATTCTGATGCGTGACGAAGATCGCCGAAGCATTCCTGCTGGAATCCGCGTACGTATCGAGCGTGATGGACTCGTGAAGGCAGTCTGACACCAGGAAAAGAGATTTGGCCCGCTATTGCCTCAGGACTCGTTCGGCGACTGCTTCGCCGAATTCTGCAGTCGAAGCTGAAGGTGCGACTCCGTCGGCAATATCAGGCGTTCTCACACCTTCGGCAATCGTGTCTGAGACCGATTTCTCCACCGACGCAGCTTCCTGATGCAGGTCGAGCGACGATCTCAAGAGCATGGCAAATGAGAGGATCGTTCCGGTTGGATTGGCTCGGTTCTGGCCAGCCATGGCTGGAGCACTGCCGTGGATTGGTTCATAGACTCCTCGGCGTTGATGGTCAGTGGCACTGCGGGTGTTTCCCAGACTTGCGGACGGCAGGAGGCCAATCGATCCAGCAATTACGCTGGCTTCGTCGGTCAATATGTCGCCAAACATATTTTCCATGACGATGACATCGAAGCGGCTTGGTTGACGAATCAGACGCATTGCCATGGCGTCGACCAGGACGTGCTCGAGCGCAACATCCGGATAATCCGTAGCGATTTCGTCGACAACGGCCCTCCAAAGCCTTGAGGTTGCAAGCACATTCGACTTGTCGACACTCGCCAACTGACCTTTTCGGGTGCGCGCAAGCTCAAAGGCGAGACGCACCACGCGTTCGACTTCACCTTCGCGATATTTCATCGTGTCTACTGCGGCACGACCCCTCGAATCGGTCCATTGGCGAGACGGCTTGCCAAAATAGATACCACCTGTGAGCTCTCGAACTACCACGAGATCGACGGAGTCAACGATTTCCGCTCGAAGAGGGGAGTTTTCGGCCAGCGACGGGTGCACTGAGACCGGTCGAAGATTCGCGAACAGGCCCATCCCTTTTCGAAGTGCCAGAAGGCCCCGTTCCGGACGCAAATCAATTGGCGCGTCGTCCCATTTTGGACCGCCGACTGCACCGAGCAACACTGCATCGGCGCGCTTGCATTGCGCAAGGTCTTCTGGCCGGAGCGGAACTCCGTAGGCATCGAGAGCGGCGCCGCCTATGGCCACATCGAGGCACTCGAATGCATGGCCAAATCTTGACTCAACCGCTGACATGACTTTTCTTGTGGCATCGATGATTTCTGGACCGACACCGTCTCCTGGCATTACGACGAGCGAAGTTTTCATCAGACTGGTTCTGCTCCTGAGTTCATTATCTATTTGTCGACGGTGACGATTGTTCGCAAGGCTCTGGGGTTCCTGGAGCCGCAACGACAAAATTCGGAACGTTGGCGGTTGATCAAGATACTGATGGCATCACGGAAGGAAGCCATGCGGCACGATCTGCTTCATATGCGGTTATGGCATCCTCGTGTCGCAGCGTGAGGCCGAT
>JBGTJM010000252.1:0-3370 GCA_041745115.1 Thermomicrobiales bacterium | reverse complement strand
GGCGATGTTGCCGATCTCGGATATTGATCGATTTCGAAACATTTCGAGAAATTCCAGGAACCGGTAGACATCTTTGAAGGTACTTGCAATGCCGGTCGAAACTCGAATCGTGCTGGGGTATTTTCCGCTCAGCTGGCTACGGTTGTAGAAGTCGTCGAAGGAACAAAGGTCGGACTGCGTGAAGAATGGCTGCATTTCCTCGGCAGACAATCCATGAGCAGTCTCGTTCGCGCCTGGATTGCAAAATCCACCAGTCCTCAGTGAGATGCGGTGCTCAGCTGCAAGTCCTTCGATGTGGCGGAAGTGGTACGGAACACCACCTGGGTCGAGAAGATTGAACGCAATTGTGCTCCCGCGCGCTTCCAGTGTTCGAGGGCCAAAAACGCGAACAAGTGCCTGGCCATTGTCATGACCCAGGTTTTCCATCGACTTGAGTAGCCATCCAGTCAGGCTCGAGACCCGATCGTGAATGATGTTGAGTCCCACCGAGGACATGTGGTCGAGCCCAATGGTCACCGCCGGGAGCGAAAGGTAGTCAACCGTTCCGTCCTCCAGCTTCGCTGCATGGGGCAGAGGCTGGTGCCAGCCCTCGCCTTGGACTGAAATCAGGCTGATTGTGCCACCAGCGAACCAGGGTCGTTCAAGCAGCTGGAGCGCCGGCTTCTTCACGATGAGCGTGCCGACCCCGGTTGGGTACCCAAACATTTTGTAGAAGGAGATAGAGACGAAGTCGGGCTTGATCGAGCGAAGGTCAAGCGCATTTGTCGGAACAAACGCCGCAGCGTCGAGGAGCACGTGCCAGCCGGCTCGATGGGCCTCGTTGATCAGATCCAGATCGTGTTGGACGCCGGAAAAGTTCGATTGAGCAGGATACGCCAGCAGGCCTGGAACGGGTGGCGATTTAGCATTGATGGTGTGGGACATTGCGGACTGATCAATCCGGAGATCGGGCAACGATAGCGGTACGTACAGGACCGATGCTCCTTTTGCCCTGGCGAACTCTCGGATGCCATTCACCGAATTGTGATTGTCAACCGTTAAGGCAAATACGGTTCCTGAGCGAAATGGATAGCTTTCACCAACAAGCTTTAGCGCGGCGCTGGCATTCGAGGTGAACGCCACTTCGTATTCGGCTGGATCCGCATTGAAGTAGTTCAGTACCCGCGATCGGGCCTTGTCCACCAACCTTGTCATTGCTAGAGAAGATGGATTGACCGAATGAGGATTGCCAAAAACGTTTTCTCTCAGCAGCCGCTGGTGAGCATCGATCTGGGAGAGGCCGTAGAGACCACCGCCGGTGTAGTCGAGATAGATGTGATCGCCGTCGTCAAGTCGCGAGTAGTCACGACGTCTGAGTTCATCAAGGGAATCTGTCGAGGCATACGCAGGGTAGTTCGAGAGAAAGGCACTGCAAACTTGTTCGATCGAAGGTTTCATAGATTTCGTGCTTTCGCCGTTCAATGTTATTTCACGGTGCGTTGAACTGAGGTACCATCTTGCCGTGAGGACCGCGCCAGTTGGGCTGCCTTTGATGGCATTTGGCGCGGTCCTTCGCGAAACATTATCGGCCCAGGTTCAGAATGTTGCTATCAAACACTGGCTCTGATTTTGCCGGTGGATCGTTCGGTTGAATTCGTTTGCCGGCAGTTATCAACGAGCTACTGATGTGCGCACGAATCGAGCTGGCCATTGATCGGCCGCCGGAGAGCTCGGAGATGATCTGACGACGCTCGATTGACTCGATGAGCTCGTCCTGCCTGCTCCGGGCGAGGTCCAGGTTCAGAATTGAGTGATTGCCAGACATGGCGGATTGATTCCTTCCATCGTCGGGCTCGAAAGCCCGCCTCGTTTTTCTAAGGTCGTAGTTCTGGTTCGGCCCCAACTTTCCGACTGGGCGCTTTGGCATTCTTGATCGAGTGCCAATTGCCTAGGGGTAAGGTCAACAGTGCTGTGATCATTCACCATGTTGTACATCTCCTCTTCAGTGCTGTCTGACTTACAGATACTTGGGCAACTCAGTTGTCACCGCCGTTCTGGTTTTTGGCGCCGTTGGCCAGACGGCGCGAAACTCGATCACCGCTGGATACAAAAATCCCGGATCGGCAGCCGACCCGGGAGGATTTCGCATCAAGTGTTTGACATGCCGCTTTCGCGTCATGAACCCTCTTAGCTTCCCTCCCACGGGCAGGCAGCATTCGCCTGGAATGCACCAGATGCGTCGAACGAGATGTGCAATTTCAGCATTGGTGCCTCCTTTCCAAACTACCTGCGACTGCCGTTGAAGACAGCCAGAGCCAATTCAACCTCGCCGCTCTGATCAGAGCGACCGAAGCATCTTTTCACGGAATTCGCCAAAAGTCAACGATAGTGACATAAGATGTTTCAGTCCAGTGAATCACCCGCGCACGCTGTGCCCGCCTGATGCGAAGCAGCATTTGCTGTTCCTGGCTTGTCACCTGGCATCAGGATTCCACGGCGAACAGGCTGTGTTTCGCATTTACGGTGTGAACCTCTGCATAGTGAAACATCGCTCTCTCGATGGATTCAGCGTCCGGGGTCGAAACAGGTGATCTGCACACAATCTCAGCATAGTCCCAGCGGTTGAACACGATGTGGGCCAGTTTGCAACGATCAATCGTATGGGCGGCATCGACTCTGAAGTCAACAAAGATCAATGGTCCCGTGTCGACCTGAAAGCGATTTCGCTCCGGGTGGAAGTTCATTGTGCGGACGGGATACTCGAGCATGGCAGAATGGGTACCTTCGGCGTTTTCGTAGGCTGTTTGGACAACAATGGTTTGATTGCTCGTAGATGCAGCTACCACATCGCTGTCTGATGTCAGCTCGGTCGCGTCCTTTCGGGAGACATCGAATTCGAGAGCCGAGAAGGCGCTCGTTGAAACCGAAGCATCGTAGGAGCCGGTGGGAGGAATTTCCATGCCGACGTCGAGTTGCCGATCATTCGAAAAGATTCGACGATATTCACCGCCTGGCTGCTGGACGATTTCGGATTCTCGATACATCCATTCGTTGCGACAGGGCGCGATGAGATAGAAGTCAAGTTGCTGACCGATCGTGTGATCGATGACCGTACATCTCGCATCGATCTCAATCCGGACTGTGTTTCCCCAGGGTAAATGACCGGGCTTTCGCTGATCGGCGATATCCGGCAGTATCGACCATCTGACATAAGATTTTGCAAAGTCGGTGACAATCACGTGAACCAAACTCCTTCGATCATAGGCGTTCCCGTGTAGCATTTTCGCGGTTTGTGGGACTCTCCGCTCGATGAGGGATATCGTGTTCGAATCCTGGCTGATCGAAAGCCTCCGATGGTACCTGGTTTTGACGACCGCAACATGGGCCGTTG
>JBGTJM010000251.1:0-6352 GCA_041745115.1 Thermomicrobiales bacterium | reverse complement strand
TGGAGTATTCGATTTTTCGATACTTCAACGTGGCCGGGGCGACGGAAAGTCGAGGCGAAGACCACTCCCCCGAGACTCACCTCATCCCTTCCACCATACTCGCGGCGAAGGGTCTGCGCGAACCTTTAGCAGTGTTTGGTCGAGACTATCCCACACCGGATGGCACCGCGATTCGTGATTATGTTCATGTGATCGACTTGGCCAAAGCGCACATCCTGGCCCTCGATGCGGCTTCAGCGAGGAACGAGATTTTCAATCTTGGTGCTGGGCGAGGAACGAGTGTGGCCGAAGTTATTGCTGCGGTCGAGAGCGTTTCGGGTCAACCCGTACCAATCACTGAAAGCCCTCGCCGCTCCGGCGATCCTGCTGTACTTGTTGCCGACAATTCGAAGGCGGTATCGAGACTCGGGTGGAAGCCTGACCACTCAACGCTGTCCGAGATCGTGGAGTCCGCCTGGGATTGGATGGACCGTCACCCAGATGGATACAGGGATAATCGGTAGTCCGCAGGACTATCTGTCATCCTCGGATCTACCTCTGAAGCTGATTCTGACGGGGCATCCGGTGAAACTGAACTCTTCTCGCAGTTTGTTTTCCAGGTATCGTCGATAGGAAAAGTGAATCAACTTTGGTTCATTGCAGAAGAAGATGAATGTCGGCGGCGCAACGTCGGCTTGAGTTCCGTAGTAGAACCTGATCCACTTGCCATGCTTTGACGCTGGTGGATGTGCCGCTACGGCGTCGCGAAGCATCTTGTTCAGCTGCGAGGTCGAAACTCGCCTCTCCCGTTCGGTCACTACCTCGAGGGCCGTCGACATGACCTGCTCGACTCGCTGTCCGTACTTCGCTGATATGAACGTGAGCGGAGCGTAGGGCATGAAGTCGAGAGCATCCTTGGCCTCCAGGCGGAATTCGTCCATCGTCGTGGGGCCCTTGTCGATCAGGTCCCACTTATTCAGGACAATCACTATTCCTTTCTTCTGGTCCTCGACGTATCCAGCGATGTGCATATCCTGAGCGGTAAATGGCTCGGTCGCATCGATAACCATGAGGACGACATCAGACCGGTCGATAGCCCGCATGGAGCGGAGCACACTGAACTGCTCGATGCCTGTTTCGACTCTTCCGCGGCGCCTGATACCAGCGGTATCGATGAGGGTAACCGGCTGTCCCTTCCACTGCAAAACAGTGTCCAGACTGTCTCTTGTCGTACCGGGAACGTCGCTCACAATGGAGCGTTCCTCGCCAAGCAGCGCATTCAGCAGTCGGCTCTTTCCAACATTTGGCCGACCAACAATGGCGATCCTCGGTCCCTCCGACTCTTCGAGTTCTTCAAATTCAGGCAAGACCTCAACAATCAGATCGAGCAGGTCGCCCGTGCCCGAGCCGTGGATTGATGAGATAGCCACCGGCTCACCCAGGCCCAGGGAAAAGAACTCGACCACATCTTCGCGCCTGGCGGTGTTGTCGGCCTTGTTTGCTGCGAGAATGGTCGGTTTATCGGTGCGACGCAGCAGGTCAGCAACTTCGTAGTCGCCAGCACTCACACCGCTGCGCGTGTCGACCATGAATACGACGACGTCGGCTTCATCGATGGCCGACCGCGCCTGCTCCCGGGTTCGCCTGGCGATCTCCACGAGAGATGACGAGGAGATCTCTGCCTCATCCTGCAGGCCTCCGGTGTCGACGATCGTGAACTCGATACCTCTCCAATCGGTCGTGCCATACACACGATCTCTCGTTGTTCCGGGTTCGTCTTCTACAATGGCGATTCTTTCGCCAACCAGTCGATTGAACAGCGTCGATTTTCCGACGTTTGGGCGACCGACAATGGCGACAATTGGTTTTGACACAATGCACAATCCGCACTCGCCGCACGAGGCGACCGGTTGCAAATTCATCAATGGATGAATTGCACTCAATAATCACCGGGCATCTCGTACCGGCACGGCTGGGAGTATAAACGACTGCGCAGAATTTACTGAATAATCCTAGCGACCTCTTCCGCAAACAGGTCAATCCCTTTTCGGTCATTGACCTCAGTAGTCGCAAGCAGGAGGCAGTTCGCGAATTGTGAGTCGATCTCACCCAGATCCAGACCACCCTGGAATCCAGACTCACTGAGCTCCGCCAGTACCGTGCTCGCTGGAAGAGGCAGACCGATCACAAACTCATTGAAGAACTCGCCCTCATTCAGAATCTTCACGCCGGTGATTTTCTGAAGCTCCGCTGACAGGTAGTGCGCATTCGCGTAAGAACGCCGGGAGACTTCCTCCATCCCTTCGGCGCCCAGCAGCGACATATGAATCGTTGACGCTGTTGCCATCAGTCCCTGATTGGTGCAAATGTTGCTTGTAGCCTTATCGCGGCGGATGTGCTGCTCACGTGTCTGCAGGGTCAGCACATAGCCCCGCTTGCCTTGAGAATCGGTCGTCATTCCGACAAGCCGTCCAGGCATTTGGCGAACATATCGCTGGCTGGCCGCAAGCAGGCCAAGGTACGGCCCGCCGAAGCTCTGCCATAGCCCGAGAGACTGCCCTTCCGCTGTTGCGATATCGGCTCCGAGCTCGCCTGGTGATTTCAGGAGTGAGACGGCAACCGGATACGTCGCAACGATGAGAGCGGCACCAGCTTCATGAGTCAACTGGGCGATGTTCGCGATGTCTTCGATCGTTCCGTAGAAATTTGGATACTGGACGATCACTGCCGCGGTGTCGGAGTCGACCTTTGATGCGAATTCAGCCGAATCCATCACGAAGCCAGAGCTCGGAGGTTCCAGTTGAACGAGATCCAGATCCAGTCCAAGGCAATACGTCTGAAGAACCTGCCCATAGCGCGGATTCAACGTGCCGCTGACAATAACCTTCCGAGGGCCTTTGGCTGCCGACACTGCCATGAGCGTCGCCTCTGACACAGCGGTCGCTCCATCGTACAGCGACGCATTCGCGATTTCCATGCCCATCAACTCAGCGACAAGTGACTGGAACTCGTAGATGATCTGAAGCGTGCCCTGGGAGACTTCTGGCTGATACGGCGTGTACGCTGTGAAGATCTCGCCTCTCAACAGCAGCTGCGACACCGATGCCGGGCTGTAGTGCCGGTACGACCCAGCCCCGAGAAAATTGCGCTCTCCCGGAAACAGCGTATTCCGATGGGCGATTTCAGACAGATAACGCTCAGCCTCCATCTCAGTCAGCACGGGTGGCAGATCAAGCTTCGGATACCGCACATCGGCAGGGATAGCATCGACGATCTCGGCAACGCTGGCTGCGCCCACAGTTTCCAGCATGGTTCGTCGGTCTGTGTCAGTGTGTGGATTGAACACCATTCTCTTGATTGACCTTCCTCATATCTTGCGCGCAGCGACCGTTACTTGCCTTCGTCTTCCAGGAACGAATCATAGGCACCCGCGTCCAACAGTCCTTCTATCTGACTGAGATCAGTCAGCTTCACCTTCAGAAGCCAGGCGTCAGCGTAGGGTGAACTGTTGACAATCTCCGGAGAATCAACAGCAGTCTCATTTCGCTCCAGGACCTCTCCAGAGACGGGCGCGTAAATGTCGGTCGCAGCCTTCACTGACTCGATGATCCCGAGTGGATCGCCCGCCACGATCTCGGTTCCTGGATCTGGGAGTTCGAGGTATGTGATATCCCCAAGTTCTGATTGGGCGTGGTCGCTGATGCCGACGGTTGCCGTTTCACCGTCAACCATGACCCATTCGTGCGTTTTCGTGAACTTCAACTCTGCTGGTGAACTCAACGGAATTGTCCTTTCAATTTCTAATCGTTATGAAGTCGTCTTGTTGCGTTTGTAGAATGGCACTTTAATCTGTGTTGCTGAAAATGGCTTATTTCTGATGACAATCTCCAATGATTTGCCGACACCGGCGACTGATGATTCTACGAGAGCAAGCCCAATGTTTTCTTCCAGCGTTGGCGAGTAAGCTCCGCTGGTGACATGACCGACTGACCGACCATCAAGTTGCACTTCACAATGTGACCGAGGCGCTCCTGATCGTTCGGTCATTCTGAATCCAACCGTCTTGCGTGGGACACCGCTTTCCTTTTGTGCCCGGATCACGTCCGACCCGATGAAGTCGCCTTTGTCGAGCTTCACCGCCCATCCCAGACCAGCTTCCAATGGTGAGATGTCATCGGCGAGTTCATTGCCGTAGAGCGGCATTCGGGCTTCCAGTCGTAACGTGTCTCTGGCTCCGAGGCCAATCGGCTGAATCCCGCTCGAAGCGCCCTGTTTCATCAGCGCGTCCCACAGATCGCCGACCTGGTCGATCGGCGGATAGATTTCGAATCCGTCTTCACCCGTATAGCCGGTTCTCGCCAGCTTCACCGGTATCTCAGCCACTGACGTGGCAATCAGAGAAAAACCAGGCAACTCCGACAGGTCGTCGGCTGACAACGGCTCGACAATTGATTCTGCGAGGGGACCCTGAATCGCTACCATGCCCAGCGAATCGCTAATGTCGCTCACCGCCACGTCCAGGTCGTTTCGCTGCGAACGCACCTGGTGCATCCAGTCAACATCCTTGTCCTTGTTCGATGCATTTACGACGACCATATATGAATCAGCCGCCGGTTCCCGATAGATGATGATGTCGTCAATGACACCGCCGGTTTCATTTGTCAGCAATGCATATTGCGCATCGCCGGGCTGCAGCTGAGCCACATCGTTCGAAGCGATCCATTGCAGAAAGGTCAGTGAGTCCGGCCCGGCAACTTCGACTTGTCCCATGTGGCCAAGGTCGAAGAGTCCGGCTGAGCTTCGCACCGCCTTGTGCTCCGCGATGATTCCCCTGTACTGGACCGGCATCTCCCACCCGGCGAACGGAATCATTCGCGCTCCGAGGGCAACATGACGATCGTAGAGTGGCGTGTGTCGCACAGTTTCACCGTTTGCCAAGATGCAGCGTCCCTTCAGAATGTCGAAAGAGATCGATAATGGTTGTCGCCCCGCATACCGTCAGGTCGCGACCGGTTCACGCTCCAGCACCAGCTTGTGCATATCCATTTCTAGCTGAACCGGAACGGGGTAGATTCCCGTGAGGCAGCCAGTGCAGAAGCCTGATCCAGGAGAGTTGATTGCATCGAGAAGACCTTCCAGCGACAAATAGCCTATCGAATCGGCACCAATATGTGTGCCAATTTCCTCAACGGAAAGGCGAGCTGCGATCAACTCTTCCCGCCGCGCCAGATCCACTCCCAGGTAACACGGAAACTTCATTGGCGGAGCGTGCACGCGCATGTGAACCTCGCTGGCGCCCGCGCTGCGCAAGAGCTGCACAATCGGCCGACTGGTGGTTCCCCTCACAATCGTGTCGTCGACCAGAACGACCCGCTTTCCTTCGAGGACCTCCGGCATAGCGTTGAATTTCAGCGAAACACCAATATCTCGCAAACGCTGATCGGGCTGGATGAAGGTGCGACCAATGTAACGATTCTTGATCAATGCCTCGCTGTAGGGAATCCCCGACTCACGAGCGAAGCCAATGGCGGCCGGCGTGGCAGAATCCGGTAGACCAACAACGATGTCAGCTTCAGCTGGGTGCTCCCGTGCCAGCTGAACCCCCATATTCTGGCGTACCAGATGCAGGCGTTGATTGAGGATGCTACTGTCGGGTCGAGCAAAATAGATAAGCTCGAACAGGCACGTAGCGTGACTGGTCTGAGTTTCAGGCATATGCGATGTCAGACTGGATCCGTCGATTTCGACGATTTCACCAGGCTCAACCTCACGAATGAGCTCAGCGCCGATTGTCATCAACGCACAGCTTTCTGACGCAACAACCCAGAAATCTCCGAGTTTCCCGATGCAAAGCGGTCGAACGCCTTTCGGATCTCGCACCGCGAATATCCGGTCTGTTGTCAGGATCGCAAGACTGTAGGCGCCAACGAGCATCGGCATGGCTCGCCGAAGTTTTTCGATGATCGAATCGCCAGCGCTGACAGCAATCAGGCGAGTAAGTACCTCGCTGTCAGTTGTCGTTTCAAAAAACTCGCCCTCAGCCTGAAGCTGTTCACGGAGATCGAACGCGTTGACGATATTCCCATTGTGAGCAACGGCAATCGGCCCGATATCACTTGAGGTGACCATCGGCCCAGCATTGATTGTGCTACTTTGGCCGGTGGTCGAGTAGCGCGTATGCCCGATCGCTGCCACACCAGGCAACGCCCCGAGATCGGCTTCGGTAAACGCTTGTGAAACGAGGCCCTGATGTGCGCGGCGAAACATCTGGACGCCATTAGTGGTGGCGATTCCCGCACTCTCCTGGCCCCGATGCTGGAGGGCGTAGAGGCCAAAGAACGTCAGCCGCGCGACATCCTCGCCAGGTGCGAAG
>JBGTJM010000250.1:0-6064 GCA_041745115.1 Thermomicrobiales bacterium | reverse complement strand
GGCATAAAGGTGGCAACCTTGCCAGCCTTGCGTGCGGTGTTGCGCACAACGTACTTGTAGGTCATGGTTTTGTCGCCCATTGTGGTCAGCGTGTCGAACCGCATATCGATTTCGCACTGACCAGCTGTGCCGACTTCATGGTGATGAATCTCGACCGGGATGCCGAGATCGCCCATGGTCAGGACCATTTCGGAGCGGAGATCCATCAGCGTATCGTGCGGTGGCACCGGATAGTAGCCCGACTTGGGCCGAATCTTGTACCCCAGGTTCGGATGCTCGTCGGCACCAGTGTTCCAGAATCCCTCAACAGAGTCGACCGAGTGGTATGACGCCTCGTTGCTGTGGTGATACTGGACATTGTCGAAGACGAAAAACTCCGGCTCGGGTCCAAAGTACGCGGTGTCACCAAGACCAGAATCGTTCAGATAAGTCTCGGCGCGTTGCGCAACGCCACGTGGGTCGCGAGAGTACCGCTCCCTGGTAACAGGGTCGTAGATGTCGCAGAGAATGAACATGGTCGGCACTTCGGTATACGGGTCGAGCCTGGCAGTTGACGGATCGGGCATCATCAGCATGTCCGACTCGTTGATCGCCTGGAATCCCCGAATCGAGGAGCCATCGAAACCGACGCCTTCCTCGAAGATGTCTTCGTCTACGTCCAGATGACTCTTGGACGTGTGCTGCCAGGTACCAAGCAGGTCCACAAACCGGAAGTCGAATATCTTGACCCCCGCTTCTTTCGCCATCTTCATCACGTCAGCCGGCGTGTTCGCCATTCACCCTCACCCCTCTTCATACGGGAGACCCGCTTCGATCACGACTTGGAAATTGTGACCATCGCACGAAGCGATATCACAACCATGAACAGTACGGTGAATTGCATTGTGCGTCATCGTGCAGAGTGAAAGGAGTCGGCAGTGGTTTTTGGTCTCGATGCCCAATTTTGGCGGAATCCTGCTTGCGGAGTGCAACACATTCAGCGATCTTGCCATGCTCGCGCAGCGCTGGGAGAATGCAGCACCGGACCGGTGACCGGCGAGAAGGAATGGAGACTCTACCCGTGCGCATCGTTGAAATTCGTAATGCGACCGAACCGATCCGTTCGAACATCCGAAATGCCTACATCGATTTCAGCAAGATGACGGCCGCTGTAGTCGCTGTGATTACCGATGTGGTGCGGGATGGCCGGCCGGTAATCGGATATGGCTTCAACTCAAATGGCCGGTACGCTCCCGTGGGTCTGCTCGAAGACCGATTCATACCGCGAATCTTGAGTGCGCCGCCTAAAGACGTCCTGAACGACGATCAGTCGAACCTCGATCCGCACAAGCTCTGGCAGATCATGATGACCGGCGAGAAACCTGGTGGGCACGGAGAGCGATCGGTTGCGGTTGGCACGCTGGACATGGCGATCTGGGACGTGGTCGCCAAGATCGAGGGTGAGCCGCTTTACCGTGTTCTGGCAAACCGGTACCGGAATGGTATTGCCGACGATCGCGTCTGGGTCTATGCAGCTGGGGGTTACTACCAGCCCGGAAAGGATCTGGCGGCGCTCAAGGAGGAAATGCGGTCGTACCTGGAAATGGGGTACGCCGATGTCAAGCTGAAGATTGGCGGAACGTCTCTTGGCGAGGATCTGAAGCGAATCGAGGCAGTGATCGACGTCGCCGGTTCGGGCGGGAATGTCGCGGTTGACGCGAATGGACGGTTCGATCTGCAGACCGCTATCGCGTATGCCGAAGCACTCGCCCCGTACGGGCTGCGCTGGTATGAAGAAGCTGGTGATCCACTTGACTACCAGCTTCAGGCCGAGCTCGCCAACCATTACGATGGAGCCATGGCGACTGGTGAGAACCTCTTCTCGATGCAGGATGCCCGAAATCTGATTCGCTACGGCGGTATGCGCCCAGACCGGGACATCCTGCAGTTCGACTGCGCTCTCTCCTATGGGCTCGTGGAGTATCTCCGCACGATCGACATGCTCGAAGCACATGGCTGGAGTCCGCGACATGTGATTCCGCATGGTGGGCATCAGATGTCGCTGAATATGGCTGCAGGGCTGGGTTTCGGCGGCAATGAATCGTATCCGGGTGTGTTTCAGCCATTTGGCGGGTTTGCGGACGACATCCGGCCCGAGCATGGCTACGTCCGGCTACCAGATGTCCCTGGTATCGGCTTCGAGCGCAAGAACAACCTCTACGCTGTCATGAAGCGTCTGGCCGCTTAAGGCATCCGGCAACTTACTCGCCAACATCTCGCACCTGCTTGACGTCCGCCGTTTCATTTGGCATGCTACATATGTCTTCTCTAGGAGGCTGCCGCGATGGTTGTCTCGTAATGTCTTTTCAGTCCGGTACACCTGCTCGACGCGAGCCGGTTCCTCTTCGGCCTTATCCCGAAGCGTTGTTGCCGGTCCAGAGCGACTTGCCCGCAGCTTTGACTTCGCTGGTCGGCAGGTCGGAAGAAACCACAGCAATCACTTCGCTGCTCGTCGCTCCAGACATCCGGCTTGTGACGCTGACGGGGCCGGGTGGAGTGGGGAAGACACGGCTCGCGCTTCACCTTGCACACGAGCTCCACGCTGCGTTTCCCGATGGCGTCGCGTTCGTCGACCTCAGTGTTGTGCGCAGTTCGGCCGACGTGCCCAGGGCCATAGCTCGCTCCCTCGGTCTGGCCGAAATTGAGTCGCTCGAACCGAGCGAAGCTCTCCGGGCACTGATCGCCAATCGAAAATTCCTGCTGGTGCTCGACAACCTCGAGCATGTTCTGGAGGCGGCGCGATATGTGCCGCAGTGGCTTCAGTCCTGCCGTCAGCTGTCCGTGCTTGCAACCAGTCGCTCCCCGCTCAGAGTGACCGGTGAGCACGTCGTCACTGTGTCGACTTTGCCTGTGCCGGAGTCGACACATCTGATGTCTCTTTCGCAGCTTGGCGATATACCGTCGGTGCGCCTATTCGTCGAGCGCGCCGTCGCGTCGCGCAGTGACTTCTCACTGACAGCAGCAAATGCAGATGACATCGCCACAATTTGCTGGCGCCTGGATGGATTGCCCCTGGCGCTCGAACTGGCTGCGTCCCGCATCCGGCATCTGACACCGGCAGAGCTCAACGCACGTCTGGTTCACCAGCTCGGAATGCTGACGAGAGGGCCGGAAGACCAGCCCGCCCGTCTGAAGTCACTGCGTGACGCGGTCGGGTGGAGCTTCAACTTACTGCCCCCTGAGGACCGGCAGCTCTTCTGCCGATTGTGCGTGTTTGTGGGGGGATTCGACCTCGACGCGGCGAAGTCTGTCGCTGGCCGAAATGGCGACGTGCTCGAAGGTATCTCTTCACTCGTCGACATGAGCCTGCTACGCATCGATACCTGCTCAGCCAATCATGCTCGATACAACATGCTGGAACCGATTCGCGAGTTTGGATTCGAGCAGCTGCTGGCCAGCAGCGAAGCACACTCTGTCCAGAGTGCACATGCTCACTACTACGTAGAGCTGGCCGAGCAGGAAGACGTCGCGATCTGGGGCGGGCCGGGCCATCTGACCTCGCTCGATCGGCTGGAGAGCGATCTTCCAAATATCCGCCAGGCTCTGAGGTGGCTGGACCAAGCTGGTGACGACGATCGACTCATCCGCCTGGCGGCATCAATGGGCGGGGTCTGGCATTATCGGAGTCACCAGGTCGAGGGTCGCCAATGGTTGAAGTCCGCGCTCGCCCGGGATACGCCCAACGTTCCAGCGGCCCGTGCTGTCGCCCTGATCAAGATGGCGGCGCTCCAACTCCAGATCGGGTTGAGGCCGGACGCGGAGGCAATTCGGGAGGCGCTGGCACTGCGACGCAACCTGGGTGATGAGCGAGGGTGCGGACGCGCGCTCAATCTGATTGCCGTGCTGCTCAACTTGAGTGATCTAGGGGATTCGGTAGATCACCTGCTCGATGAGGCCGAGGCTCTGTTCGTGCGGGCTGGTGATCCAGCCGGATTGGCAACAAACCGGCACATTCGGGCCAGTATCGCCCTCCAGACAGGCGATGATTTGCGGGCGCGCAATCTCCTCAGCGAGGCGCTGGCGCTGAGTCAGGAAGCGATGTTCCCTTACGGAATCACTGCCGCCATCGTGGCAATTGCCGAAATCGATGAGGCTCTCGGTAACACCAGAAGCGCTGCCGGAGGATACGCCGATTCCCTGCGGCTGTGGCCCCAGACGCGGAGCAAGCACAGGCTGATCGACACAATCGCCGGAATTGGCCGGCTCCTCGCCGCAGCGAATGAGTTTGCCGAAGCCGCACAGCTCCTTGGCGCAGCCAGGGCGTTAAGCATGGCTCTCGGATACATTCCCAATGCTCGCAGCCAGGATCTGACAACCAGGGTGCTCAATCAATTGAACTCACGCATGGGTGAGGACGGAATTGCAGCCGGCCTGGCTAGCGGCGCAGCACTTGGCTACGACAACGTGCTGCCTGTGGCCCAAACGTCGATCGACGCCTTGGTATCCAGGCTGGCAAGTCGGGCCGCCGGCATCGCGAATACCGGAAAATTGACTGTCAGAGAGAGTGAAGTCGTCCGACTTATCGCTTCTGGGATGTCGAACCGCGAGATAGCAGAAGCGTTGTCCGTCGAACGAACCACGGTCATTAGTCACGTTCGCCATATTCTCGAAAAACTGGACGTTCCTTCCCGGTCGGCCGCTGCCGCCTGGGCAGTCCGTCACGGTCTTGACTGAGATTTGGCAAAACAAGAACCAGTTTGACGTCGTTCTCCTCACGAATGATGAGACCGCTTCCGAAGCGAAATCCTTGATTCTGACGATGCGAATACTCTCCCATGCACGCAAGATGGGGATGCAGCCGCTCGTCTCACCCTATGCAGGCAAGGGGTTGCTATTCCAGGGCGCTCGTGCGCTGGAGCAGTGGTTATGACAGAAACGAGGTAGGAGCCATGTTTGCCAAGTTTGGATTCAGGCGAGTGTATCTGCCGCTGGTCGCAGTCGGAATGCTCATTGCAGTCAGCGTCGGCGTTACGGCCCAAAGTGGAGGGGTTCCCGACGATGCTCAACCGGGTGATGCCGTCGGCTTCTCCGGGGCTGTTCTCGGGGCAATCGATCCATCTGTCACCCAGGACTACCGGCTGGCATTGGCACGATCAGTGTTCGAACCTGGCGCCTATGTCACGAGCCATATCCACCCAACGGCAATCGTCGTCTGTGTACAGGAAGGTTCGCTTGGATTCGCGATTCAACATGGCTCGGCAACCATCACACGGGCAGCAGGTCCGGGGACGCCATCACCTACAGAGCCTCTGACGGTCGGAACGGATTCGGTGCTCGAGCCAAATGACTGCGTCGCGTTCGATCACTTCGCTGCGCACACATCGCATACTGGTTGGAACGCCAGTGATGACACCACCATCATCTGGGAAGCCCGCCTGCTGAAGATCGACGAGCCATTCACCGTGTTTGTCGACAGTGAGGGCAACCCCGTGCCATAACGGACCACTCAAAACCAGACATTGCCAGGCGATGCCCGAGAGCCACAAGGACCGGGCATTGCCATTCTCGGTTCTCGCAGATCGTCGAGGAATCACACAGTACGCTTGTCGACAGCCGCTAGCCGACTGTTGTCACTCAGGACTGGAATTGCTAACCACAAATCGCGACTATCGCCCGGTGTGTCGATTCCCGAATGCCGGGTTCTGATTACCGCCCTGAACTACTGGTGGCCGGGGTGCTGTGTTCCTGCGAACGATCATGCACCGCCTCCTGCTCGCTCTTTGACGAGTGATCGGTCCGGCGAGTCCTCGACGTATTCGTGACAATAACGCCCGCCAGAATGGTTAGCCCGCCCAGGACAAGGTAGATGGTGATCTGCTCGCCGAGCACCAAACGCGCGGATAGCACCCCGAAGACCGGCACCAGGTAGATATAGATCGCGGTCTTACTGGGAGTCAGCGCTTCAAGGCCTTTGTACCAGAGGAGATAAGCGACGGCATAGGCCAGAATCGAGGCAAACACGGCAGCGATCCAGCCTCGCTGATCGAGGTTTCCGATGCGTTCGATAGTCCCTTGCTGCAGAAGC
>JBGTJM010000249.1:0-9104 GCA_041745115.1 Thermomicrobiales bacterium | reverse complement strand
CGCGATGCGCTACGGCATGGTTGTGATGAGTGGCGTGTTCGCATCAGCGGCAGGCGCATTTCTGACCATTGGATCGCTGGGGTTGTTTACCCGGGAGATGACCGCTGGCCGAGGCTTTATTGCCCTTGCGGCTGTCATTTTTGGAAACTGGATGCCATTTGGCACGCTGGCAGCCTGTCTGCTGTTTGCCGGCGCTCAGGCGTTTCAGATCCAGGGCCAGACAAAAGGGATCGGTGTTTCCGCCGACCTGCTCCTGGCGCTACCGTATTTGTTGACGATCATTGCGATTGCCGGGGTTGTTCGGCATTCGCGGCCACCTGCCGGACTTGGGCAGCATCCAACGCCAAACTCGTGAGATAACGTCCAGGATTTGTGGACAGAGATCCTCGGGCTGGAGCCCAAGGCTAAAACGCCTGATGGCAGCCCGTTGCCGAGGTCGTCACCGGCGAGCTAATCGTTGAAGGGCATAGCGTTCATTGGATTGAAACAGACACGTTTGGCCATCCGCGATCGCGGAAAGTCCTTGAATCACTCAGACTCTCGCTCGATGGACTATCGCCCGACGTTTTCGAAACCAGAACAGCAACAGGACTGCCGTTCCGGCACCGATGGCATTGACCAGCAGATCGAGTGGATCTGCGTGCCGACCGGGTACGAAGGACTGGTGGAACTCATCAGAGAATCCGTAGAGTGTGGCTCCGGCGACCGCGAGGCAGGCTGCTCGAGGAACAGCTAAACCTGTCCGTTCAAGTGAGACCATGAGCGCAACTGCCAGGGAGCCATAGGCCACCAGGTGACCCACGGTCGGCAGGAGCGCAGCGCTGAATCCAACTGTGGGAACTCTGGGCTGCGATGAAACAGCGAAAATCGTTGCGGCAATGGCGACGGCTGGTAGCCAGATTGCAAGTCTCCTTGGCTCGACCCGGTTCATATGTCGACGATCCGTGGTGATGGTGGTACAGACTCCAAGCGTAGTGCATGCATCTCGCGGAACAACGGAATGCAAGCGTACAATGCCGGTGACGTGAATCGCGCATGGGTGAGCCGTCGGTGGTCTCAGCCGACGGCGAGCATGCCGAAAGTGTGGAAGGAAATCTGTGGAATGGCATCAGTCGTCTCGGAGCGACCTGGATCATCGTTTGGCGCGGGAATGCCCGGGTTCGATCGATTTGTCTGGTATTTCTTCAGGGTTTCAGGGCTCATGCTGGTCCTGCTGGCTGGCGGACACCTGTTCATTACGCACTATCTCAACGTTCCATCTGAAACCACCTTCGATTTTGTCGCAAACCGATGGGCGAACCCGCTCTGGCGGCTATTCGACTTTTTGCTTTTGCTGATGGCGCTGTGGCATGGCCTCCTGGGCATGCGCACCGTGATTATCGACTGGGTGAAGCGGAATGGCTGGCGTGTGGCGCTGACCTCCGCGACCTGGGTGACCGGGTTGATTTTCACCGCGATGGGAACGATCACCATTTTCACATTCGACGAGGAAGCTGCGCGGAATAATACAGGTCCACTGGCAGGCGAGATGTGGATTGCCGATGTGATCGGTGTGTCGCTTTTTGCGTTTGCCGTGGTGACCTATGTCGCTGGCGCAGCGCTGGTGATCTATATCGCTCGGCACATCAGTTTGGGTACGCGACCGATCTATAACGGAGACCTTGGGCAGTATGCATGGGTGATGCACCGAGCGACCGGGCTAGGGATTCTGTTCTTTCTGCTGGTGCACATTGTCGATATCATGCTCATCGGTCTGGGGCGGGACATTTACGACGAGACCGTGCATTTCTATGCGAATCCTTTTCTGATCCCCATGGAGATTGCGCTCGTTGGGGCGGTGATCTTTCACACATTGAACGGTCTGCGGATTCTCCTGATCGACTTCTGGGAGCGAGGCGTGCACATGCAGAAGTCGCTCTTCTATGCAGCGATAATTGGCACCATCATTCTGACGATTCCCAGCGCGGTCATCATCATCCGGGCGGATTTCTAGGGCAAATTGCGAATACGCTCGAAGTGCTGAACGTCACGGTTGCTCGAGTTGGCAAGTGGCAGATGCCAGATTGGCACTTTGAATTCCAGCTACCGGCTCCGGGTTCTCGGTTCTGTTGAATCTGATTCGCTGCTGATGTTCTTGCCCCAGGTGGGGATCCAGTATTCGACATACAACTGGGCGTGGCTGGGGTCGCAGAAGCTGCGGCGGGTTCCATCGATCTCGGCGGACCAGTAGCGGCGGGGGATTGGTCGGCCGCAGAACTCACAGGCGACTCGCGCAGGGTCGACGTAGCTGACGTCGGGCAATTTCCATTCGCCGGCACTGATTTGTGTGGATGGTGGGGAATCAACCATGCTGTCGTTCTCCGTCACTGGGTTCGTATCCATAGTCGATGCTGGCACGTTCCAAGCTGATGAAGCCATTTTCGATGTCCCGTTCGACAAGGGATACTTCGCGCTCGGCCACTGGTCCGTACCCTCCACCGCCTGGCATGACCAGTTTGACCTGATCGCCAGCGTGCAGCGTGATTCCTGAGAACTTCGATGGCGATCGGGTGCCGAACACATCGACGAAGGTGCGCCAATCGCTCATGCCTTCGAGCTTGATCCAGATTCCGCCACGCTGCCCGTCGTCGCCTCCAAGGACACCCCAGGGATCGGTTTTCATCCGATTCAGGAGGGCGCTGACCGTTACATCGTTAATGACAGTCAGGATGCGCTCGCCGCCTAATCCGCCACGCCACTGGCCCGGACCGCCGGAGTCGGCGACGAGCCGGTATTCCTCGATCAGGAAGGCCGGGTAGCGTGTTTCGAAGACTTCGACAGGGGTATTGCGGCAGTTGCCATTGATCGTTACCACCATATCGTTTCCATCCTGGCCTTTGCGACCACCCCAGCCGACGCCCTCGAAGTGGAAGTGGGCATAGAGATCCCCGCTGCGGGGATCGGTGCCGCCGAACAGGAACGGTGATGATGTCCCTCCGCAGGCGGCAACGACGCGATCAGGGATCGCGTCTTGAAGTGCTCCGAACACCATGTCAGTGATGCGAGGGCTCGTTTCCGTGTTCCCGCCGGCGACGGGAGCCGGGAAGGAGCAGTTCACGATGGTGCCGGGCGGGGCGATGATGGTAAATGGCCGGTAACACCCTTCGTTTCTGGGGATCGAGGGATCCGTGAGGTGCAGGAAAGCGTTGTAGACGGCCGAGGCTGTGACGGCGTAGATGGCGTTTACCGGGCCCGCGGCCTGAGGAGCTGAACCGGTGAAGTCGGCAATGATGTCGGTATCCCGTACTGTGAGGCGAAGCTTCATCGGGTAGGCCGTATCAGAAATGCCGTCGTCTTCGATCGAATCCTCAAAGTAGTAGACGCCGTTAGGGATCGATGCAATTTCTGCTTTCATTCGCCGCTCAGCGATCTCCAGAAGCTCGGTGGTGGCATCACGCACGGTTTCCTCGCCATAGGTGTCGAAGAGCTCGATGACGCGTGCTTCAGCGAGATCGAGGGACCCGATCATTGCCCGGAAATCCCCATAGGTGACCTTTGGTGTGCGGTGGTTGGCCAGAATGATCTTCCAGATGTCGGGGACGTCCTCGCCCCGGCGCTTGATCTTGACTGGTGGCAGCAGCAGTCCTTCCTGAAAGACCTCGGTGGCGTCGCCTGAAAGTCCGCCGGGTGTCTTGGCGCCCGGTTCGGACATGTGGGCGACGTTGGCAACGAAGGCCACGATCTCATTTCGATAAAAGACCGGCTTGAGCATCATGTGCTCTGGAACATGACCGGAGCCGCGGTAGGGGTCGTCGTGGATCAGGACATCGCCGGGCTCGAACGCCTCGAGACCGAGTTCTTCGAGGGTCCAATTCACGGTGAACTTAATGGTGCCAATCTGGGATGGGCAGAACTCGGCCTGCGCCAGCATCTGGCCTTCAGGGTCGAAGATGACGCATGAGAAATCGAGCGATTCATTGAAGATCGGTGAATAGCTCGTCTTCATCATGCTGACCCCCATGTCGCGGCAGGTCGAGGTCAGGAAGTTGTCAATGACGGTGAGCGTGACGGGATCGAGTTTGTTCGAGTGTGTGACGGTGTTCACAGCAATCAACCTTCCACGTTCGTTGAAATCAAGATCTGGCCGTCAGGCAGAACCGTGGCGTCCATACCGGGCTCGAGCAGGGTGGTGGCGCCTGGTTCTTCGATCACTGCAGGACCGGTCACCTGGTGCCCCACAGGCATCGCGTATCGGAGAAAGATCCTGGACTGCATCGGGCCATTTCCCCTGAAGGTCACGGCGCGAGATGGGCGTTCGAAGTCGGCCGTTGCCTGTGTGTTCGTAGAGAGTCGCAGCGGCTCTCTTTTTCCCGTCGAGGTGACCCTGAACGAGACGAGCTCGATGATTTCGTTCTCGATCGCATACCCGTAGATCTCCTCGTGTGTGTCGATGAATGCCTGGTAGGCGATGGAGAGTCGGTCGGCCGTTATCGCATCTGAGGGGATCGGGACTTCGTGCTCATAGTTCTGGCCGAGGTAGCGCATGTTGATCGAGTAGGCCACTTCAGGCTCGCCGGCAAATCCTTCCGCACGCAGCTCGGCAATCGCGGAGTCTCGAATTCGCTGGAACTGTCGCTCGACGAGCGGGGCGTCAACATTGTTCGATTTGAACGCCTGAGTCCAGATCTTGTCCACTCGAACATCAGCGATAAGCATGCCCATCGCCGATGCATTGCCTGGATAGAGTGGTATCAGGACTTTTGGAATGCGGAGGGACCTGGCGACAGATGCCGCGTGGAGGGGCCCGGCGCCACCGAAGGCAAGAAGGGTGAATCTGCGGGGATCGTGACCTCGTTCGATGGACACCATCTTGATCGCGCTGGCCATGTTCTCGTTGGCGATCTCGACAATTGCGGTCGAGAGATCTTCAATGCTCATGTTCGTTCGATCGGCCAATTCCCCCAGAACGACACGGGAGGCGTCGATATCGAGCTGCATCCGGCCGTCGAGAAAGTAGGTCGGATCGAGGCGTCCGAGCACCAGATTGGCGTCTGTCACGGTTGGCAAGGTGCCGCCGTTTCCATAGCATGCCGGGCCAGGAGATGCTCCGGCGCTCTGCGGGCCTACGCGGAGGAAGCCACCGGTGTCGACCCAGGCGATACTGCCGCCGCCCGCGCCGATCGATTTGATGTCAATCAGCGGAATCGCAGCGGGAATCCCCCATTCGATCTCGTACTCCGTGGTGTGTTTCTGCTTTCCACGAACAATGATGCCGACGTCGGCGCTTGTGCCTCCCATATCGAGCGTGAGCAAATCAGGCTCGCCAGCCTGAATGCCGAACGTGGCTGCGGCCAGCATTCCTCCCGCTGGGCCAGATTGAGCGGTCTGAATTGGATTTTCGGCAGCTGCCTGAGACTGCATGGCGCCGCCGTTGGATTTCATGATGGTCCATGACGAGCGAAGGCCTTCCCCGGATAGCGACTCGGTGAGGCTTCTGATGTACCGGCCCATCAGCGGCTTCAAGTAGGCATCAGCGATGGTCGTCGAAGATCGTTCGTATTCGCGCCAGATCGGTGCCACCTGGTGGGAGACGGAAACTGGTATGCCCGGAAGCTCACGCTCGACGATTGCATACGCGAGCTCCTCGTGGGCAGGGTTGACATAGGCGAAAAGGAGACAGATCGCGATCGCTTCAACGCCGCGTTCGGCCAGAACTCTGCATTGTGCTTCCAGCGCTTTCTGGTCGAGTGGCCTAAGAATCTGTCCATCGCTGCCGATACGTTCAGGGACGCCGACGCTTTCGCGGCGACTCATCAGCAATGGTCGAGGCTTCTGCCAGTGCAGATCGTAGAGGGTTTTTCGATTGATTCGCTGGATGTACGGGATGTCTTCATGGCCGGCAGTGGTCAGGAACCCGACTCGAGCTCCCTTTCGCTCAATGAGGGCGTTGGTTGCGACGGTTGTGCCGTGGACCAGGGAGCCGATGGCATCCATCTCGATGCCGGCACCGGCAATTGCATTGAGCAAGGCCTGGCCTGGATTGGACGGGACTGAGGGCGTTTTGAAGGTCGTGATCATGCCGGTGGCTGGATCGACGGCGACCAGATCCGTGAACGTGCCGCCGGTGTCGATACCGACCTGAGTACGCTGTTGCTGATTTGACATGCCGTTCGCTGAGCTCCCTCATTCGATGGCTTGACGAGAGTGGGAGCCAGCGATGCTCCGCGACTGCAATCCCCAGCATCGGAGAGGAAGTCGAGTTGACACTCAATTGTGACGTTTTTATACTGCGTAACGCGCAGCCAGTAAAGGATTTCCACGATCCAAACGTGGATGCGGTCCGGCGTTGACGGTTTGAGAGGAGGATCGGCCACCACATTCGAGGTGCACATGGCGAATCGATCTGTAACGTGCAACCGCGATATGTTTGCGGTTCGTAGTAAGCGGAGGTGAACCAATGTCCGAGAAGCGATTGAGCATGGCCGACAAGCGACGGCTTCGAGATGAAGCCATCATCGATTTTTCTCGACGGACGATCAACCGGCGGGAGTTCATGTTCAAGATGACGGCGGCTGGCGCAGGTGTCGTGGCCGCGACGCGAATCGCTGATAGCCTGGCGGCACCTGTCGCTGCGCCGTCGTTCAACCGCTGGGCAAAGCAGTCGGACGCGACAATTCGGTTCGTCAAGGGTGTGCACGCTGCCAATGACGCAGAGTTGTGGCAAGGACTGAAGGCAGACTTCGAGGCGGCGAATCCAGGCATCACCCTGCAGCCGGAGTTCTACGACTGGGCAACCATGCCAGAGCAGCTGACGGCTGGTTATGCAAGTGACTCGCCCTGGGATGTTGTCTACAACACCGATCAGGTTCTGGCACGCTGGGTTTCTGAAGGCCTGATCGCGGATATCACTGAATGGACGAACGATCCTGCTTTTTCCGATGAGCGTGCTGGCATCGCTCCGTTCACGTGGGATGTGGTGAACATAGGTGGTTCCGAGTTTGGTGTTGGCGTTCTCGGTGCGGTGTTCAATATCTGGTACAACCTGAACCTCTTCGAGCAGGCAGGAATCACTGAGTTCCCGACCACCCGACCGGATTTCATCGAAGTAGCGACGGCGCTTACGGGTGACGGAGTCTATGGGTTTGAACTTCGGGATTCGGTCGCGAACTCGGCCTTCTGGGACTGGTTCCCGCACATTCACAACGACGGGGCCGATATTCTGACCGAAGACCTTACGGCCCAGAACCTGGATCCGCTTGGAGCGGCGGGAACCCAGTTTCTCGCTGACCTACAGTCGGTGTATGAGGTGACGCCGGAGGTCGGCGCTTACGACTGGGACGGCGCTGCTGCTCTCTTCGCTGCTGGCCGAATCGCTATCTTGCACGATGAGTCGTGGCGGACGACAGTCTGGGATGCGGATCCGGGGCTGCCATTTGAGTACGACGTGGCAATGGCGCCATTCGGCGAGGATGGCACCAAGCAGACGGCAATGGGTAACTTTGGCTATGCCACGATTTCCGAGGCCAGCCCGAACAAGGAAGCAGCCTGGGAGTTTGTGAAGTGGTGGGCTCAGGCAGACGTGATCAACAACTACGCGGCTACGATCGGATTGCAGACCGTGCGTGTTGACAGTGTTCCGCCCTATGAAAACGAGCACCTGCAGAAGATTCAGGCGGAGCTGGTGCCCCTGGTGCAGCCGCCGCAGGTTCATGTGAATTGGGCCGAAATGGTTCGCACAATCTGGCCAGAAGTCGAGCGAGCCTACCGAGGCGAGCAGACTGGTGAAGAAGCGATGGCCAAGGCAGGAGAGGTCATCAACGGCCTGGTTTAGCCGGGAACCGAGCGCGTCCATGTGACGCACTCACGGGCAGCCGATTCGCCACCACTGGCGGGTCGGCTGCCCGTATAGCATGTAGCTTCGTTCGTACGTTTGGGAACACCAGTCACGATGCCTGATCAAACCGCAATTCAGTCGGGTGTGGCCGGAAGGCTCTCGCTTTCAGCGGACGAGCATCGCAGTTTGCAGCGGCGCTATCGGGCTCGCCGATCGCTGACCGCGTATGCGTTTCTCCTGCCTGGGACCGTTTTCTTTGTTTCGTTCCTACTGATTCCCATCATTTTTCTGTTCTTCTATACGTTTCACAACGGCGGAATAATCTCGCCGCGCGTCTACGTGGGTCTTTCCAACTGGCAGAATGTCTGGCGCGACCCCCTTGTCATCACCGCGATCAAGAACACGCTCATCTATTGCTTGATGGCCATACCGGCGGTGTTCGTGATTTCGATGGTGCTCGCTCTGGCCCTGCAGCAAGCTGCGCGTGGCGGGAGCGTGTTCCGATCGATTTACTACCTGCCAACGCTGACTCCCTATGTTGTGGCGGCGCTGATCTGGCAGTTCGTTGTGCATCGGGATTTCGGTATTTTCAACATGATTCTGATCGAGCTGGGACGGGAACCGCGCAACTGGATCGGGGATCCGGACATGGCACTGAGATCGATCACCATGCTCGAGGTCTGGCGGGGTGTCGGATTCTGGACATTGCTGTTTCTGGCGGGACTGATCGGATTGCCGAAGGAGCTTTATCAGGCCGCAACAATTGATGGCGCGAACGCCCTGCAACGTTTCCGGCATCTGACACTGCCACTGATGCGCCCGACGATTTTCTTCGCGGTGGTCATGGCCACGATCTGGAACTTGCAGCTCTTCGACTCAGTCAGCATTTTGACCAATGGTGGCCCGCAGAACTCAACGGTGACGGTGGTCTGGTATATCCAGCAAACTACCTTCGCATTCACGGACAAGGTTGGATTCGGCGCTGCACTGAGTTTCACCCTTTTGCTAATCATTCTGGCTCTTGCGCTTGTTCAGATTCGACTGCTCAGGAAGCGGTAGCAGCAATGATCGAGACAACATTTCCCGAACTCGATGCGCCTGCAGTACAGCGGGTTTCGATGCCCGCGCCGCATGGAAGAGGTCGACGGCTTTCGGCGAGCTCGGCCTACACAGTGGCAACATATGCGATTCTTATCGTTGCGGCGGTAATCGCCCTGTTTCCCTTCGGCTACGTCGTTTCGACTTCTCTGAAAAGCACGATGTCGCTGTTTGCCTATCCACCAGACTGGCT
>JBGTJM010000248.1:0-2747 GCA_041745115.1 Thermomicrobiales bacterium | reverse complement strand
GGTTTTCTGGTCGAGAGACTTTTCGCCAGTTGCGATGTCTTTCGAAACCGTTTGCTCGTCGGATCACTAGTAGAGGCGGCGGTCACTAATATAGGCAGCGACGTTATCCGGGACATGTCCCCAGATTGGCGATCCATCGCGGGTTCGCTGACGAATATCGCTGGAGGAAACGTCGATCAATGGCCCATCGATGAACTCGATGCGGCCCTGAAGCATTGGGATCAATCGCAACATCTCGTCGAGATCTACGGTCACGTCGGGACGATTGACACAGACGATTGTTGCCAACTCTGGGATGCGATGCGGCTCGTACCAGTTGGGCAGATCACGCAACGAATCTCCACCGAGGATGAAATACAGTGACGATTCCGGGTAGCGCTCTTGAACTCTTTCGAGCAACGTCACGGTATAGCTCGGTCCGGGTTCGCGGATGTCGAGATCGCTCAGCGCGTATCCGGCTCGATCGCCAACCACCATCTCCAGCATGGCCCAACGGTCATCATCTGGAGCAAGCTTCTGGTCCTGTTTATGGGGTGGCGAGCCAGCCGGCACGAAGAGCACAAGGTCGAGATCGAGCACAAATCTGGCTTCTGAGGCCATGATGATATGTCCGACATGAACCGGATCGAAGGTGCCGCCAAAGATTCCGATCCTGCCCAAGGACTGCGGCCTGGGGGTACTCACGATTCAATGCTCCGATCCACGAACAAGAGGTAACGACCTTTCGACAAGATTCGGTCTTAGCCGCACATGATCGCCGGGACGCGACTGCTATAGTTTTCACGCTGATCGCACGCGCCCTTCAAGTGTGGAGTCTATCGTTAACGTGTTCGACTATCACGTCCATACCGAGTTCTCGGTCGATTGCAATGCTCCCATGCAGGCCTCCTGTGAAGCCGCTATTGCTGCCGGTGTGACCGAAATTGCCTTCACCGATCATGTCGACCATCAGCCGGAAGACCCAGGGTACGGCTACTACCGAATCGACGACTATTTTGCATCTCTTGACGCGGTGAGGGAGCAGTTCGAGGGGAAGCTGACGATCCTGGCTGGGGTCGAGATCGACTTCCACACCGACACGGCTGGAGCCGTTGAGACCTTCGTGCGGCAATATGGTGATCGGTACGACTTCGTCATCGGATCGGTGCATTACGGAGCCGGTGGAGCATTGATTTATCCAGCCTATTTCGAGGAAAAGGACGTCGATGCGGTGTTCGAGGAGTATTTTTCGGAAGTTATTGCTGCTGCCCGGACCGGCTGGTTCGACACGATTGGTCATCTGGACATCCCAAAGCGGTATTTGCCGGCCTCGCAGCGCAACTATGATCCTGCTCGCTACCGGGAGCTTCTGCAGCCCGTGTTCGAGACGCTGATCGACTCTGGCGTGGCTTTCGAGATCAATACATCGGGCATCCGACAGGCCCCGAAGACCAGTTTGCCAGGTCCGGCAATCGTGCGATGGTATGCCAACGTAGGGGGCGTGAACATCACGACCGGCACCGATTCCCATGGGCCGAGGACAGTGGGCGCAGGACTTCCTGAAACGCTGAGCATGCTGCAACTCTGCGGGATTACGTCAATTATGTCGTTCCGGTCCCGTGTCGGTACTCCGGTGTCAATCGACCATCTCTTCCCAGGCATTTCTGCTGTCGACAACACAGCAGGTTGAGCGAGCGGGGATGAGTTCGCCGCGCATGCCGGGGCTTCCTGAGTGGGAAGACGACTGGCGGCCGCCTCGCTGGAACGAGGAATCGGCAGGCCCATCCTCCCATCGGCGCCCACGCCGAGTTGCCGATCAAGCTCAGAGTCAGCGTCCGGCGCGTTCTTTCACGCCGAAACCTAGCGATCGGCCAGTTGAGCTCATCATGCTTGCGATCGCTCCCGCGACTACTGCTCTGCTGGCTGTCATACTCTGGCTGCTTTCGCCTTTGCCTGGCGCGGGACCGTCCCCGGCGCCGATCTTCATCATCGCCCTGGTTCAGTTTGGCGCGATGATGGCGCTTCGTGATGACAGGCCGGACCCGGTGTCGCTCCCCTGGCTGACACATCTTGCGGCGACTGTCGGGCTGCTTCCACTTCTGGCCATCCAGGTCAGCCTATTGCGGGAGCCCTATGTTTCGCTGGGGCAGGGATCGGCGTGGCCCGCCGTCATCGCCTCGATCGTCGCCATCGGGTTCGCCTCGGTGCTTGCGATTTCAACTGCGGTGCGGTTCTGGAAACAGCCGGACCAGGCGGCCCTGGTGTTCTTGCCCAGTGCTTTGCTCATCCCGGCAGCTATTGGCCAGCGAGCAGAATTGACCATCGTGAATGCGCTTTCCATTCTGGGGCTGGCCATGTTTCTTGGATCAGTTGCAACGGTGATCGCTGCACCGATGTCGCTTGGCGGGCGACTGCTGGTTCCGCCATTCGCGCTGGCGATCGAGATTGGGATTCTCTGGGCGGCTGGAAGAGGACCTGTACTGCAACCGACCAGCGGTGGAGTGGTCAGGCTGCTTTATATCGCGCTGCTGTTCACGTCGATCATTCTGGTTGTTCTGGTGCCGATTGTGGCGGTCTGGCTGAGGCGGAAGGCGGCAGCGATGCCGCCTCCGGGTGTACCACGTTGATCAAAGGAATGCCGATCAGGAAACGGGCTCATCGCTATGCCCGTTGCTCGACATTTCTCCCAGCAGTTCTTCTTCTTCGCTTCGGGCTTCCATGGCAGTGACAGAAACGACAGATTCCTCTCCCTTCAGCCTCATCACCTG
>JBGTJM010000247.1:0-3917 GCA_041745115.1 Thermomicrobiales bacterium | reverse complement strand
GTGTCAACGCTGCTGCCGCAACTGCGGCGGCTCCGGCAGTCTTCAACACGCCACGGCGAGACATGACGATGTTGACATGATCGTTCCAGTCGGACACGTTTCGTTCTCCTCTCGTAGGTTTTCGGACATCAGTTGAATCGTTGATGGATTCGTGGGCATGCTAGCAGTCCGAGCCCATTCCGTCAATTGGTTACAAGCAATGCTGGAGACTCTTTCGACGCGGCAGAAGGCTGTGAGACGACGGTTTCTGTTCAGTTCTGGTGCAGCGATCCTGCAACAAGCTTGACGCGGGCTATGGCGGCTATGCATTGCCTCCGAGCGTCACGAGCTCGCCAATAGGAAGAATCTGGATTTCCGCCGTACCGTCGAGTTTGCGGTGCGTGTCGCGAAAGAACTCGGGATCGAGAGTTGCACCGGCTCCGAAGTCTTCAGGGCGCCACATGTTGTAGTGCATTGGTATAGCCACGCGCGGTTTGATCAATGTCATGAGTAGAGCCGCTTCGTCGCCGCGGATATTGCCGCCTACGCCATTGATGGGCACGAACGCGACATCGATGGACTCGCTGGCGTAGGGTCTCAGACGGGCGTCATATTCTGTGTCTCCGACGTACCAGATGGTGAACCCGCCAATGTCGAGCAGGAAGCCTACTTCGTCGACCGTCGGAGCAAACGGAGTGTCGTGACGCGCGAACGTGGCAGTCACACGCACATCCTCGTGCTGGAAGTGGCCACCGGTGGTGATTGTGTGGATCCGATCCTGGGGCCATCCCCACACGGACATCCGAACCGTGCAGGTCGGCGGACCGACGAATTGGCCAGGATTCTCGAGCTTCGCCCACTTCTTGACCACTGGAACATCGAAATGATCCTCGTGCCAGTGGCTGACGAGTAATAGATCAGGTGCGAGAATGTTGGGATCGATGATTGGTGGAATCTGGCGAGTGAGTCCCCATTGGTCCTCTGCCCAGTCTGAGAGATAGGGATCGATCATCACGATGACGCCTTGCGGTGACTTGAACAGGTAGCTGGCCTGTCCCAGCCAAAGGCACGCCACGGTTCTCGGCGTGACGGTAAGTTCACGGATTTCCTGTTCGATACTCATGTGAGATCTCCTCTCATTTCGAATCCTAGGTGACACCCTGCAATCCGAGTAGCGCCCGTGAGTGATCGAGCTCTCCCAGGTGCCGAATGCCATGCTGAAACACGAACCCCTCGATCAGGTCGCCGAGCAGAATCGGCCCGTCCGGATCGGAAATGTTGCTGACAAAACTGCCCTGAAGATGCTCTGGAACGGAATCGTGTTTGATTGAGTCGTACGAGGAATCAGGAAGAACCCGCATGGCAGCCTCGGTTTGAGCGAAGACCGCTCTCTGGTAGTTCATCCATTGGGCCGCGTTCTCGATCAGAGCACGCTCTGCGACTTCGATTGAGGTGCCTCGGCGGATGTCCGGAAGGTTGCCACCGATGCGTTCGGGCCATTTTCCCGTTTCCCAGAGAGTGGGCTCGTTGTGCAAATAGGTACTCGATGTGCGATCTTCGCCTTTCACATAGTGAAGCAATGTGAATGCGATCGGTAGCACGCCAGCTCTTTCCACATGATTGATCTGGCCGATCGTCAAGTCCCGGACAGAATGCTCCCAGAGCTGGTGCATAGCCTCAACTCGACGACTGAGACGGGTCCATGGAGACGAGGGCACGGCAATTTCCTTTCGGTGGCTCAGGCAACCAGGTATTTGTCGACGATCGACTGATCGAGCTCGATTCCGAGACCTGGGCCGGTGGGAATGACGACGCAGCCGTCACTGTCAAGCGAACCTGGAGGCTGCGCGAGGTCGGTGTTTAGTATCGAGCCTTCGCCCGGGGCAGGGGTTTCCTGAAACAATCCGTTTGGAATGGCTGCGTTAACGTGGATCGAGGCGGCCCCAAGGATTCCGGTGCTGTAGTGGTGCGGAACGACCGGTTTACGGTGAGCATGCGCGTAGGCCGCGATGCGCATTGTCTCTGTGATGCCTCCGGCTCGTGCAACATCTGGTTGAAGAACGTCGATATGGGCTCGCTCGATCAGGTCTCTGAAATCACCGAGCGTTGCGAGCTCTTCACCCGCAGCGATTCGCACTGGAGAGCGATCGCAGAGTTCACGATATCCATCCCAGTCATCTGGATGGAGAGGCTCTTCCAGCCAGTAGACATCGTATTCAGCAAGCATGTGGGCTCGGCGGAGGGCGGTCGTGTGGTCCCATTCGGTTCCACCGCTGTCGTAGGCCCAGCCGACGTCGATCATCACTGGAGCGTCGCTTCCAGCGGCACTGCGGATTCGCTCGACATGGGCGCGGTCGGTATCCGGATGGCGGCCAAAATCTTTCCAGCCAAACTTGAAGGCGGTGAAGCCGGCATCACGGAAACGAGCGGTTTTTTCTCCCGATTCGACACCATCCCGGCCAAACAGGGCTGATGCATATGCGCGGACGCGGCGGTCCGTTGAGCCGCCCAGGAGATTGCACACTGGCTGACCGTAGGCTTTGCCCTTGATATCCCACAACGCGATGTCGATGCCGCTGATTGCGTGAATGACCGCGCCCCGGCGGCCGAAGTAGATGGTGGATTGATACATCTTGCGCCAGAGGCGTTCGATGTCGAGTGGGTCTTCTCCCACAAGGACTTCTCTGAGCCCGACCATCACTGAGTGTGACCTCGGAGCATCGATGATGGCCTTTACGACGTGCGGTGCGGACTCGGCTTCGCCAATTCCAGTGATGCCCTGATCGGTGTGGACCAGGATTACCGCGCAGTCCTGAGTGCCGTTTGCTTCCTCTATGACTTGGGGAATACGGAGATACAGCACCTGAACGTCGGTGATTTTCACGCGGGATTCCTTCACTGGTCAGACTCGGGCCGTCTCGTCGCCAGCATTGTAGCGAATGAGCGCTGAAAACGGTCAACGGCCAGAACTGCGGCTCAGTTCAGCGAATAGGGCATGGGTTTCGTTTGACAGGGGTGCGGTTCGACAGTTGAGCGATTGACTGCTGTCTGGGCGATCAGCCGACTGCGGTAATGACAAGTCTGGCGGGCCAGCCCGACTCCCTACTGCCAAGCAGGACAGCAGGATCGGCAGCCCCAGAGACGACAATGGTAAATGCGCCATCCGAGGTGATCCAGCCGGTGAGATCGACCGGGACCTCGCTTCCGGCCTGGGCCCACGCCGTGGTCGCAACGCCGGCCTGAGGAGCCGTCGCGTAGGTCAACGACCATTCGTCGACGGAAGTTCCAGGCAGGATGCCAATGGAGACCGTTCCGGCGCCAGATGATACGGGAAGATAGAGCACGGCATTGGTGACCTGGCCGGTGCCGACGCCCTCTACCCAGAACGTGATGTACGTCATGTTTGAATCAGGACCGCCGACTGCCAGACTGGAAACCACGTCGGCAGGTTGCACAGCCTCCGGTTTCAGCACAGAGACGCTGGTGTCTGTTCCCGCTGATGCCACCACTTGATACTCAACGACCGGCGGAATCGTTGGTTCACCGAGCGGAGTCGGATCGCAGCCGTCGTCAACGCCATCGCCATCGGTGTCGAAACCGGTATCTGCAATGCCGGGGCAGCTGTCTGCGCTATCCGGCACTCCGTCCAGATCACTGTCGAGGACAGCCGTGGCCGTTGCAGTTGGAGGTTCCGGGGCTTCGGTTGGAGCTTCGACCGTCGGCGCTGCCTGAGTTTGGGTTTCCGTTGGATCAAGCGTTGACTCGATCGTTGCGACCGGCGTGCTGGTCGAAACCGGCTCCGGCGTTGCTGTTGGCGCCTCCGGTACCTGAGACGGCGTCGGCGTTTGGCTAACGGTGAGGCCCGGCAAGTCCTCCTCGGCGACAGCGACACCCACTACCACGCGGTCGATATAGATCCCTGCCACCCAGCCAGAGCC
>JBGTJM010000246.1:0-12971 GCA_041745115.1 Thermomicrobiales bacterium | reverse complement strand
GTTAGCGATCCTGATCGCAGCGGGAGCGGCTGGTGGCGTTCTGGTCGATAGCGGTCTGGTCCCGAGCGGGGTCGTTGCTCAGTCGGCTTCTACCGCCGAGCTCAATGTGGCGTACGTCGCTGAGGTTGCCAACCCGGCCGTGGTCACTATTACAACGTTGCAGGACGCCAGTCAGTTCGGTGGCGAACAGGGTTCATTTCCAGGAATGCCCGGAAGTGAGCGAATGCCAACCGATGAGCAACTCGTACCGGTTGGCTCAGGTTCTGGGTTCATCATCGACACTGACGGCCATGTGGTGACCAACAATCATGTAGTGGCAGGTGGCGTTGCGTTCGAGGTTACCTACTTCGATGGGCGAACAGCCAGGGCGACACTGGTCGGGCGCGATTCATTCCAGGATGTAGCGGTGATCAAGATCGATTTGGCGACCGGAGACAGTGTGCCGGGAATTGTGCTATTCGGCGATTCTGACGCAGTAGCCGCGGGCTTGCCTGTGGTTGCAATTGGTACCCCGTATGGCGAGTATGCGAACACGGTGACCAGCGGCATGGTCAATGCGATCGATCGGGGTCTGAACTCGGGCGCAGGATATAGTCTGCCCAACCTTATTCAGCACGATGCGGCGATCTATCCCGGCAACTCAGGCGGTCCGCTGCTGAATAGTCAGGGGGAGGTCATTGGCATCAATGTCGCCAAGGCATATGTTGGCGCGATGGGCGGCATGCAATCGGAAAGCTTCAATTTCGCGATTGAAGGAAATGCTGCCGAGGAGATTGTTCGCGATCTGATTGCCAATGGAACCTACGAACGAGCCTACCTTGGAATAACTGCTCAGGCCGTCTCTGGCGGGGTCGAGATCGTTTCTATCGAAGCCGGTGGACCAGCTGACGCCGCAGGTCTGCAAGAGCTCGATGTCATTGTGGGAATTGCCGGTCTTGATGGGAATACCCCAAACCAGGCCCTGGACGTGATTCTCTTCGAGAAGAGACCGGGTGAGGCGGTGACGCGGGAGATTTTCCGGAATGGTGAGCTGATCGAACTCGATATAGTTCTGGGAACGAGACCTGCCGAATTCATTTCGTAGGGCCAGTAGCGACCTGGCTGTCCTAACATCGTTTTCTGTTTCTGACCGCGCTGGTACGCAAGACTGGCGCGGTCGCATCATAATTGGCGCAGATGGCTCCAGCATTCACGCGAGACTCACATGCCGCAAGAAAGTTCCCACCCACTGAATGTTCTGGTCGTCGAAGACGACCCAGGGGTGGCCGCGTTGCTTCGACGTTCTCTGAGCTTCGAAGGCTACAAGGTATCGCTGCTTGGATCGGGGACAGAGGCGATGGACGCCGTGAATGCGGACCGTCCTGATCTGGTGATCCTGGACCTGATGATTCCCGGTATCGACGGCATGGAGGTCGCCCGCAGGATCCGCGCAGCAGAATCAGTTTCGGGTCTCCCATCTGTGCCGATCCTGATGCTCACTGCGAGAGATACGATTGCCGATCGTGTGAGAGGTCTCGATGCCGGCGCAGACGATTACCTGGTGAAGCCGTTTTCGCTGGATGAGCTTCTGGCCCGAGTGCGCGCTCTGCTGAGACGTGTGCAGGGAACCGACGAGCAGGGTCGGACCAAACCCATGAGCTATCAGGATGTCTCGATGGATGCGGCGTCGCGGACGGTATTGCGTGGCAATCGGGAGCTTCGCTTGACTCCGAAAGAATACGACCTGCTGGAACTCTTTCTGCGAAATCCAAACATCGTACTTTCCCGAAATCAGATCATGGAGCGCGTCTGGGGCCAGGATTCCTGGGGGGACTCGAACGTGCTCGAGGTGTTTATCGGCAATCTACGCCGAGAAATGGAAGCGGATGGCGAGCCGCGACTGATTCAGACCGTTCGTGGCATCGGTTATTCGCTGCGCCGCGTATCTGACCGATAGTGAAGCTCCCGAGATACGCCAGGTCGATTCGACTTCGTCTCACCGCCTGGTACACGCTCGTACTGCTATTGATTTTGCTTGTTCTGGGACTTGGAATCACCTATGTCCTGGAGCGCGAGCTGCGTGCGTATGTCGACGATCAACTGCTGACCACAGCCACCGACATGACGGCCCAATTCGAAGTCGGGTTTCGATTCGAACGTCCGGTTGTGATTGTGCCACCTCCAGATGCGTTTTCTTTTCCCAGCCAGCTGATCCAGGTTGTCGATATCCGGGGCCAGATCTGGTTTCGCACGGAAAACCTGGATGATCGGTCGATGCCCGTAGACCTCGACGCCGTAGAGTTTGGAGCAATCCGCTTTTCGTCAACGGTGATCGATGGGGTGACGGTGCGGATCCTGACGTATCCGATCGAGATTCAGGATACGGTGGTCGGTTCGGTCGTTGTCGGAGAGCCTCTGATTCAGGTGACGAGGACACTCGATGATTTGCGGCGGCAGTTTCTGGTGGCCAGTTTGTTCGGCGTGGGACTGGCACTGCTGGGAGGTTGGTTCATCACTCGGCGTGCACTGAAGCCGGTCGATGAAATGACCGCAACAGCCCGGAGAATCGTTGGCACGTCCAGCGATGCCTTGCCGCTTGCAGCGCGTTTGAGTGTGCCTGGCACCGGAGATGAAATCGCTCGCCTGGGTGAAACCATCAACGATCTTCTGGCTCGGCTGGAACAAGCGCTTGAGACACAGAGCCGGTTCGTCGCGGATGCATCGCACGAGCTGCGGACGCCGCTCACCGCCGTTCAAGGCAACATCGACCTGCTGGAACGTCAGCTCGAGCGTTCAAACATGGGTTCTGTGTCGATCGAGGAAACGATCAGCGAGTTGCGTCGAGAAAGCAAGAGAATGACGCGGCTCGTTGGCGACCTGCTGATGCTGGCCCGACTGGAATCGACGACTGGCCTGTCGCTCGATCTGGAAGCCAACGACATTGGGCCGATCGTGGATGATGCGGTGAGGACGGCGAGAGCTCTCCACCCGGCAACGCCGTTTTTGATCGAGCAGGACATCGATGTACAGGCAACTGTTGACGCGCCACGAGTTGAACAGGTGCTGGTGATTTTACTGGACAACGCAGCACGGGCTTCGGATGCGGGATCTGCAGTGACACTTTCGTGCCGATCAGACGATACGAGCGTTGCCATCGCGGTTGCCGATCGTGGTGCAGGCATTGCTGCCGAGGACCTGCCGTATGTCTTCGAACGCTTTTATCGTGCTGACTCTTCTCGGCAGCGAGCTAGCGGCGGAACAGGTCTTGGCCTGGCAATTGCCCATGCTGTGGTGAAAGCTCACGACGGCAAGATCGAGATCGAAAGTGAACCAGATCAGGGAACAGTCGTGACGATGACGTTGCCCAGACAACCAGCGAATGAGTCAGCCGGTGGTGATTCAATAGTTTGATGCGTGGCTCTCAGATGCGTTCTGCCCGGATTACGTACCGAGAGGTGTATTCGCGACCGTTCCACACGCCGCCGCAGGTAATCAGCGTGAGGACCTCTGTGCCGACATCATCGGTGAGCAAACGGGCGTCGATCGTGGCGTCAACGAGCCAGCCGAGAGTGACAACGTAGGTTGCCCCCGCACCGTCGGGCCCGGTCACATAGATCTTGTCACCCGGCTGCAACAGGTGCAGGTTCCAGAACACGACAGGACCAACGTTCCACCAGTCCCGATGACCAGCCATGACGACGTTCGTAAACTCGCCGGGTGCCGCGTAGGTTGGATACCATCCGACGTTCCACTCGTCGATGGGAACGCCCATGACCCCGTTGACAACCCCGACCGATTCGATGACAGCATTGATCCGAAGCTTGGGGATCGAGATTCTGGTTGGGATGAAGGGACGATTCGCGTTTCTGATCGTACCGTCGCCAGCAAACTTTCGAAATCGATTGGAATCGAACAGCGGGGCATCGCCCGGGACGGTGGCCGAGGTGTCGAGGCCAAGTGACCATGCTAGCTCCAGCCCGACCGGTGCCAGCTGCGCCATTCCATTGACTGATTCAACTCTGGCGTACTCGAACCACTGCTCGGTTCGTTCGCCAACGCGAACAGCATTTGACAACGGTTTTCCGATGACGTTTCGGCCACCCATATCACGGTAGAACGATTGCAGACTTGACGCAACGCTGAAAATGGGAACAGGTGCCTGATCGGAGTGATCGAGCGGGATGATCGCCGAAGCTGGTGAGCCCGGCTTTGGATTGCTGGCAATTCGTCGCAAGCCTGAGGTGGTCTGGTCGGGGGAGTGCCGGACCTGCATTAGCTCTTCAGCAACCTTGGCTCGTCCAACGGAGCCGCCGTCCTGAATAATCAGTGCGCCGAATTCGAAATACTGGACCGCCCGACTTGACTGAATGACTACCTCGGTGACGGGGTCTCCGAGGATCGAGTGTCCTTCGTTGTCGATCCAGTAGCTGAGAAATGGATCCCCAAGCGTGTGGCCTGATGACTCGACATAGAAGAGCGACGGAGACGCAGCAGCAGGAGGGGAGGCATGCAAAGCGCTGGACAGCAAGAGAACAAGTGCCAGCAGAACCTGAACTGACCGGACTGATGTTCGCAGCCGGCCACGTTGTTGCACGAAACTGGGTTTGACGAGAGAGCTCATCATCGATCAGGGCTATTCTGGGTCATATAGTGGGTCAACATCGGAATCCTAGAGAAAAAAGTAGATGAGCAAAGCGGCGGTGATGGCTCCACCCGCAGCAATGAAGGGCAGAATAAACCCTTTGAGCGACACCGGGTCGAAACCGAATCCATAAATCCCGGACCGTTCCCGAGCAGCATCAACGGGGCCGAAATCCTTCTCAAATTTGCTGTCAGACATTGGCTCCTCCGATGACAACAGGCGTTGAAGTCAGCATTTCGAATGTCAAATCGAACATCGTCCGATCCTGCTCTCTCTTTTATATCACCGATTCCGTGGTCTGTCCGGTCGATATCTCAGGAGATGATAGCTGTTCCGCATCGTCCGCTGATCGGGTGTCGACAGGCTTTTCCAGACGTCGCATCGCTGGAAAAAGCACCACGTCGCGAATGCTTGGCTGATCGGTGAGGACCATGGCGAGCCGATCGATGCCGATGCCAACGCCACCAGTTGGCGGCATCCCGTACATCAGAGCGTTGACGTAGTCGTGGTCCACCGGCATCGCTTCTTCGTCACCTGCTTCTCGATCACGCTGTTGTTCGACGAAGCGCTGCAGCTGATCGACGGGGTCGTTCAGCTCGGAGAACGCATTCGCGAGCTCCGCACCGGCGATGTAGAGCTGAAACCGTTCGGCGTGTGTGTGGTCGTCCGGTTTGCGCTTCGCCAACGGAGAAAGTTCGACCGGGTAGTCGATGAGAAAGGTCGGGCTCACGAGATTTGGACGAACAAACTGCTTGAGCAGCTCGTCGACGATTCTGGGCCAGACTGTGCCAGACTCGATATCGGCGCCAGCCTTTCGACCTGCATCGAGAAGCGACTCGGCATCGGGAAACTCGCGGTAATCGATGCCGCTGAAGCTCTCGATTGCTTCGCGCAGGGTTCGACGTTCCCACGGCTGAAGCAGGTCGATAGTGCGACCCTGGTTGGTGAACGTTGGAGTACCGATGGCTCCAGTTGCGGCTGCGGTGACGAGGCCCTGAACGCGATCCATCATGACTGTGTAGTCTGCGAAGGCCTCATAGAATTCGAGCATCGTGAACTCAGGGGAGTGATTGCGATCAACACCCTCGTTGCGGAAGTCTTTGCAAATCTCGTAGACGCGTTCTAAACCGCCGACAATGAGGCGTTTCAAATACAGCTCGTCGGCGATGCGCAGATAAAACATCTGATCGAGGGCATTGTGAAAGGTTGTGAATGGTCGGGCTGCTGCTCCTCCGTAGAGTGGCTGGAGCACGGGCGTTTCGACCTCAAGATACCCAAGCCCATCAAGGTACTGGCGAATGGCCGTGATCATCCTGGAACGGCTGAGAAAGACGTCTCTGACGTCGCTGTTTGCGATCAGGTCGGCATATCGCTGGCGGTAGCGCAGTTCCACGTCTTGCAAGCCGTGCCATTTCTCGGGCGGAGCATTGAGGGCTTTGGACACGACTGCAAAGGAGGTGATCTTGAGGGAGGCCTCACCAGTGCGGGTTCTGAAAGGAATGCCGGTTGCCTCGATGATGTCTCCCAGGTCTACAAAGCGGAGGAAGTCTTCGAACTCCGATTCACCCAGCATATCCTTACGAACATACAGTTGAATTTTCCCGGCCCCATCTTCGAGATGAGCGAATGCCGTTTTTCCCATGTCTCTGATGCTGGTGATACGACCACCAACGGTGAACTGAGCCACGTCTGGCGATTCTGAAGGGGCGGCCTCGCTCAATTCCAGAGCGAGGATCGCATCATGGGTCCCGTGGGTACGATTGGTTCGGGCGGGATAAGGCTGCTTTCCCCGGCTTCGGAGCTCTTGTGCTTTGTCGAATCGAACTCGCTGCAAGTCTGACAGTTCAGGGTTCATCAACAACTCCGGGGCAGTGAATCACGTCACGCCCCGATCAAGGAAGATTCAGCACCAGTCTCAGGGATGTCCTGCTCAGGACACGCTGACGACTGTGTAGTGCAGAATTCCCGCTGGCGTTTCCACGGTCGTCGTGTCGCCTTCTCGACGGCCGACCAAACCATGTCCTACTGGAGAGTCAGTCGATATGGCTCCCACTCGAGTGTCCGCTTCCTCTGGACTCACCAGCCGCCAGGTTTCTTCCTCACCGTCGTCACCGCGGATAGTCACAGTTGAGCCCAGACCAACGGTTCCTTCCTCAGGTGGTTCGATATCCTCAGCCTTGCTCAACAGGAACTCGAGCTCGTGGATCCGAGCATCGGTGATCACCAGTTCTTCTTTTAGCTCTTCGTATTCGCTGTTGTCCGAGATGTCTCCATGTTCATTCGCGTCCTGAATGCGCTGCGTGAGATCAGGGAGTTTCGTCGAACTCAGGTGTTCCAACTCTTCAGTAAGACGCTGTCTTCCCTCGGGTGTCAGTTGAACAACTCTGTCACGGACCATCGATTGAGCCTTTCATTCCCTGGCCAGCATCATCCGCAGGATTGCCAGCCCGCTGCAACAAGCGCAACTCATTACCGCTGGCGTATATCAGGTTCTTACGAATTTGCTACCGACAACAGCCAGGCAAACAGCCATGTCAGAGCAACGGTGCAGCGAGCACGACCTGTGCCAGATTGACAAAGAAGCCAAGGGCTTGCGCCCTCAGCTTTCTGACAGGCTTAGTATACATCTTGAAGCGTTGAGCGCAAAACCCCATGATTTCAACCAATGACCGGTGTAGCGTACGTACACGGAATCGAGGACTAGCAAGAAATGCTCGCTTCAGTCTTTGACAAGGTGGCGGTCGCCTACTACACTCCGAAGGCCCATGGGGTGATCCATTCAGGATGCTCTGGCTGATGGGCATGTGCGCTTGATTAAGGGTTTGGGGAGGGGAAATGTCTGACCGCACAGACACTAGCGAAGGGCTCGATCCACGTGATTTCGCCATTCGCATGGCTTCAGTGTTTACCCTGGTTTTTGGCACGCTGGCAGTCATGATCTGGTTCTAGCCTCTGCATCTGGCAGGGCGTTTCATCGATAACATCGCAACAACGTAGTGAGAACGGTCATCGAATTCGATGACCGTTTTGCATTGCATTCTCGGTTCGGTGCTGACGATTCGCCTCCAAATCGCCCGTGAGATTTGACCAAGTGTGCCCAGTGCTACTGACAAATGCACCGCTATTGCACAGAATATGCACAGGAAGTGAGCAGCTTCTCTGTGCATCCAGAGCGGAGCACAATGTCGTCATCGAAAGGACACGCAATGTCAGGGACAAGAATGAATCGTCGCACGCTCGTAGGAACTGGTTTGGGTTTGGGTCTGGCCGCAACCGCTGTGAGGCTTCCAGGTTTTTCCGTTTCTGCACAAGATTCGGGTACTCCTGAGGCGGGCATGAACGGCGATGCAATGGTTCGCGTCGTTCATGCATCACCTGACGCTCCCGCTGTGGACATCTACGTGAACGGCTCGGTCGCGATCGAGAGTCTCGCGTTTGGTGAGGCGACCGACTATGTCGCTCTTCCTGGTGGGGAATACCAGGTTCAGGTTGCACCAACCGGTACGTCGGCCGACGATGCAGTCATCGATGCAATGCTTGCTCTCGAGGGTGGTAAGTACTACCAGGTCGCAGCGGTTGGCCTCGTTGCGGAAATCTCCGCAGCGGTTTTTGAAGTTGATGCCAGCTCGGTTGGCGAGGGAATGTCCCGGGTGAGGGTCATTCACGCGTCACCTGATGCGCCAGCTGTGGATGTTGCGGTTGCTGACGGTCCGGTGCTCTTTGGTGAGCTGTCGTTTCCTGACGCCTCTGACTATGCTGAAGTCGAGTCGATGAGCTACGACCTTCAAGTCCGACCAGCCGGAACCGAAGATGTTGCACTCGACCTTCCGGGCGTCGCTTTTGAAGAGGGTATGGTCTACGACATTTTCGCAATCGGCACCCTGGCCGACGGAACACTGGCTGTTCTCCCGCTAGCCACAGCCGCAGCGGCTGGTGAGATGGCCGGCGGAGGAATGGAAGATGCGATGGTGCGTGTTGTGCATGCTTCACCTGATGCCCCAGCTGTGGACATCTATGTGAACGGATCAGCTGCCATCGAGAATCTTGCATTTGGTGAGGCTACAGACTTTGTGGCGCTGCCAGGTGGCGACTACCAGATCCAGGTCGCTCCGACCGGAACTGATGCTGATCAGGCTGTGATCGATGCAACCCTGACTCTCGAAGGCGGAACGTACTACCAGGTGGCTGCTGTTGGTCTGGTTGCCGAAATTGGTGCAGCTGTGTTCGAAGTCGATGCCAGCGAAGTGGCGGAAGGTATGGCTCGTATTCGCGTCATCCACGCATCTCCTGATGCGCCTGCGGTTGATGTCGCGGTAGCTGGCGGCCCGGTTCTCTTTGAGTCGATCGAGTTCCCGAACGCCACAGAGTACGCTGAAGTCGAAGCAACGACCTACGATCTTCAGGTTCGCCCCGCGGGTACCGAGGATGTGGCTCTTGACCTGCCAGGAGTAGCGCTGAGCTCGGGTGTGACCTACGACGTGTTCGCCATTGGCCAGCTTGGCGATGGTTCGCTCAACGTCCTGGTGCTCGAGGCGGGCAACTCGTCGATGATGTAAACGGAGCTTCTTTTCGGAGCTTCTTGCACGATCGCGGCGGCCGAGAGGCCGCCGCGACGCATGTTTAGGAGTTGATTAGCCTGTGGCGCAGGTCAGCCGCAGAACCTAGCGCAACGCCAACTGCTGAGCGGCGACGCGATCGAAGGCCTGATCGACATCGGCAAGGAGATCGTCGATGTGCTCGATGCCAACTGACATTCTGATCAGGTTGTCTGAAACTTCTGCACCAGTGCCCTGTACACTAGCGTGGGTCATCTTGCCGGGGTGCTCGATGAGGGACTCTACGCCGCCGAGGCTTTCGGCGAGCTGAAACACCTTAGTCGCACTAACGAACGCCTCGGCGGCAGCCAGGCCACCCTTGATGGTGAATGACACCATTCCTGAACCAGCCGACATCTGCTTGCGAGCAATGGCATAGCCCGGATCGTCCGGAAGGCCAGGATAGAAGACCTGGTCGACAGCATCGCGCTCTTTCAGGCTTTCAGCGACCTGCAGGGCATTAGCGCTGTGCCGATCCATCCTCACGCCCAGGGTTTTGATGCCACGCAGCACGAGCCAGCAATCGAAGGGGCCAGGAACCGCTCCTGCTGCGTTCTGGAGGAATTTGAGCGTTTCGAAGACTTCCTGGTCGTTGCCGACAATCAGGCCCCCGACCACATCCGAATGGCCGCCGAGATACTTGGTTGCGCTATGAAGAACGAAATCCGCGCCAAGCTCGAGTGGACGCTGAAGGTATGGCGAGGCGAACGTGTTGTCGACGACAAAATGGGCTCCGTGAGATCGGGCGATACTGGCGACGTCAGCAATATCTACGATCTTGAGATACGGATTGGTTGGGGACTCCGCCCAGATCATTCTGGTGTTTGGGCGGACTGCGTCCTTGACAGATTGTGAATCACTCATGTCGCAGAGGGAAAACTCGATCCCATAGTTCGCGATCACCCTTGCGACAAGACGATACGTTCCGCCATAGGCATCATCGGACAACAGGATATGGTCGCCGGGCTTGAGCAGATACAGGAGGTTCTGGGTCGCGGCAAGCCCCGATGCATAGGCAAGCGCCCAATTGGCGGACTCCAGAGATGCGATGGCTTCCTGGAGGGCGCTGCGAGTCGGGTTGTCGGTACGAGCGTACTCGAAGCCTTTGTGAACGCCGACACTCTCTTGCACGAACGTGCTCGTTTGGTAGATCGGCGTGATAATCGCGCCGGTGGCTGGGTCCGGATCCTGGCCAGCATGGATTGCTCGTGTTTCGAACGCTGTTTTCGTCCATTGGTTTTCTGCCATTTTCAGACCCTTTCGATGTTACAAATCGAACTTCAGACCGGGGATTGGTGAGCGGCAAATTCCAGCAGGTCAGCTCTGGTGATCACCCCGACGATGAGTCCTTCCCGCTGGACCAGAACGGCAGGAGCTCCTCCCGCGAAGAGCGGGAAGATCCGCTCGATCTCTTCACTTGAGTCGACGAGGTTGAATGGTCCATCCATGATAGTGGTCACTTTTGATTGAACGACCTCCGGATTTTCGAAGAGACGATCGAGCAGCGTTCGTTCCTGTACAGAACCGACAATCGACTGAATCTCGATTTGACCGGAATCTGTACCTCGCACAACAGGGACCTGACTGATGTCGTGTTCCCTGAGAACCTCGATGGCATGCTGGACCGTGTCATCGACGTCGACGGAGACGACTGCGGGAACCGGGCGTCCATGATGAGACACCAGCTCACCGATTCGTTTTGGCCCTCGGAACCGGGAGATAAATCCGTTCTCGCGCATCCAGTCGTCACTATAGATCTTCGACAGGTAACCCCGCCCACTGTCTGGCAAGAGCACGACGATGAGGGCGTTGGGGTCGTCGCTCGATCTCGCGGTTTCGAGTGCTGCCCACACGGCCAGCCCGCCGGAACCTCCGATGAGTATGCCCTCTTCGCGAGTGACCTCACGGGCGGTTATCAGGGAGTCGTGATCGGATACCTGTACCCATTGATCGACCAGCGTTCGGTCAAATGTGCCGGGCCAAAAATCCTCACCGACGCCTTCGACCTTGTAGGTGTGGAGCGTCTGACTGGTATAGATCGAGCCTTCGGGGTCTGCGCCGACGATGACGACAGCCGGGTTCTGCTCTTTCAGATATTTGGCAACGCCGGAGATGGTGCCGCCGGTTCCTACTCCGGCAACAAAATGGGTAATCCTGCCGCCCGTTTGCTCCCAAATCTCGGGTCCGGTTGTCTCATAGTGCGTTTTGGGGTTCATGGGATTGAAATACTGGTTTGGCTGAAATGCATTGGGAACTTCACGAGTCAGGCGGTCCGCGACAGAGTAGTAGCTCTCCGGTGAGTCTCGTTCAACGGCGGTTGGCGTCGTGACAACCTCCGCGCCGTAAGCTCGGAGTAACGCAACCTTTTCCGTCGCAACTTTGTCTGGCATCACGAAGATGCAGCGGTATCCCCTTACTGCGGCCGCCATTGCCAGCCCAACCCCAGTGTTCCCTGAAGTCGGCTCGACGATGGTTCCGCCCGGCTTGAGCCATCCACGTCGCTCGGCTTCCTCGACCATACGTATCCCGATGCGGTCTTTGACCGAGCCGCCGGGATTCATCATCTCCAGTTTTGCGACAACTTTCGGCGTCAATCCGCGAGTCACTGAGTGAAGCTCGACCAAGGGAGTCCAGCCCAGAGCTGCAATCACATTGGCTCGGATATCCGTGCCCGGTAGCGGGGACTGGTCACTCGAAGTGCCGGGGCGGACTCGGCGGTCGGAGGTTGAAACCATGGATCAGCCTTTCTCGGAGAGATGATCGAAAGCGGCAGGATTGCAAACCGATTGGTTCCAGTCCCAAATCTCTCGTTCGCTCGATGGTAGCATGCAGGAATTGCGGGCAGATTGCTATTCGTCCCTCGCGCGGAGTGCATCGCCAATTCCCACTTTCCGTCTGCTCCAACGACGTCGGATCGTTCTCGACGATACGCCGAGAGCCTTCGCGATCTCTCGATTTGACTTGCCTCTGGCAACTTTGAGCCAGACGATCTGCCGGTCAAACGGCGGGAGATCGTCGATGATTTCTGTGAGCAGGGTCAGCGTCTGCTCGACGTCGAACGAGCACTCGGCGAGCAGTTCGAGGTCAGGTAGCAACGGCTCTGAATGCCTGGCGGGAATCATCGCCCGCATCGCATCTCGCATGCGCCAGCTGAATGAACCCAACACATACCTGGACAGGGAGCCGTTTCCTGACCAGTTCGAGAGGAGATTGGCAAACACAATGAATGCCTCTTGATCGGCATCGTCACGTTCGATACCGAACTGCTGTCCGTTCCGGCGCCAGGCTGATCGAGCCATGACCTGCAGCCTCGGCTGATAGGAGAAGAAGAGCTGGTTGCGGACGGTTTGGTCATTCCGTTCATTGCTTGCTGCAAACGTGCTCAACATCCGATCGACAGAGGTGGGTACTCGCCCCGAAGGCGCTATCCGGGGAAGTGACGATTCTTGGCGTTCGGTATGACGGCGAATTCCAGGCATGGGTGATCCTCCGTGTCGCGGCGTGAACGCCACGCAAAGGCGACGAAACCACCGAAGTGGTGGATTCGAATCGGGCTCATATCCCCTGGTTGTCGCTTTGGTCGATCTGGAGAGGGCTCTCGGGAGCTCAGGAAGCGTGCGGCTTCCAGATTCTGAATCAGTTTGCCGCGCTGGAGGGGTTGGCTACGGCTCTAGCACATGCTCTTGCCCGCAACGGGGGCAAATCGTCTGGACGCGTCCCTGAACGTGCCAGTATCGGTCTCTGACCTTGATGTT
>JBGTJM010000245.1:0-3212 GCA_041745115.1 Thermomicrobiales bacterium | reverse complement strand
ACGGGCCGATTTTTTGACGTTCGACTCGGTGGCGTTCAGGATGCCGTGCCATTCTGGGACTCGTCGAGACCGGCGTCTGCCATTCGATCCGCCTCGTCGGCGGCACGCAGTTCATTGACCAACGTCTCGATCTGGCCGTCGAGCAACGCCGGTATGTTGCTCAAGTTGAGCTTGATCCGGTGGTCGGAGACCCGATCCTGAGGGAAGTTGTAGGTGCGGATCTTTTCGCTTCGGGCTGCAGAGCCGATTTGTGACCTTCTGGCGTCACCCCGTTCGGTTGCCAGGCGTTCCTGCTCGAGATCGTAGAGCCGGGACCGCAGAATGGTCATCGCTTTGAGCTTGTTCTTCAACTGACTCTTTTCGTCCTGGCAGGTGACTACGAGGCCTGATGGGGTATGGGTGATGCGAACGGCGGAATCGGTGGTATTCACACTTTGTCCACCGTGTCCGGTCGAGCGATAGACGTCGACTCGCAAATCAGCATCGTCGATCCTAATATCGACTTCTTCGGCTTCCGGTAGTACCGCGACGCTCGCCGTTGATGTATGGATGCGACCCTGGCTCTCTGTTGCCGGAACTCGCTGGACCCGATGAACGCCACTCTCATAGCGCAGATGGCTATAGGCGCCCTTGCCGGCAACCTCGAACACAACTTCGCGAAACCCACCACCATCGGTCTCAGTGGCCGAGAGAATCTCCGTCTTCCAACGCTGGCGCTCGGCGTAGCGGGTGTACATCCTGAATAAGTCTGCAGCGAAGAGCGCAGCCTCATCCCCACCGGTGCCAGCTCTGACTTCAACGATGACATTCTTCTGATCGTTGGGATCTTTGGGCACCAGCAGCGTTTTGATCTGAGCCAGAAGCTGATCGCGCCGCTGGCGAAGCATGCGAGCTTCGTCCTCTGCCAACTCGGTCATTTCCGGATCGTTTTCGGCAATGATCAGCGACGTTTCCTCTAGAGCTGCTTCGGTGTTTCGAAACTCGGCAAACGCGTCGACCACGCTTTGTAGCTCAGCTCGCTCCCGGCCGATCTCCTGAAGCTTTGAGGGATCAGAGAAGTTGGCGGGATCGGCGAGCATCATTTCGAGCTCCTGATACCGTCGATCGATCTCTGTCAGCGTTTGAACAAGCGTACTCATGAGGTTCTTGTCTCCGTCCTGAGGAACCACTCGCATGGCGCTCGAGACGATGGGATAGTCGATGGCCTACCGGCGGATTGCCAGCTCGCGACTTGAGATTGTAATTCAGGCACCAGTGCCGCGGTGACTCAGGACTGCCTGGACTGCCTCAGCAGGAGAGTCCGCAAAGGTGATCTCAGGAGTGGGTGTGCCGTGCTGGCCATCCATGGTGGCCGCGATCACATTGCTCAGTGCGCCATGGACGACAACAGGCCTGCCGATGCGCGCGGCTATCGCGATCTCGGAAAGGGTTCCCCAACCTCCTCCGGAAGCGACCACAACATCAGCAGATGTTACCAGAACCACGTTTCGAGCCTGACCCATTCCTGTGCAGACCGGGAATTGAACCCACGGATTGGCTACCGTTGCGTCAACGCCGGGCAATATGCCGACGGTGATTCCGCCGGCAAGGCGAGCGCCACGGCACGCCGCCTCCATCGCTCCGCCCAACCCACCGCAGTACAGCGTGACACCAGCGCTGGCGAGTCGACTGCCAATTTCTTCTGCATCGTCCCGTTCACGGCCGGAGGGTTCACCTGGGCCACAGAATGCAACGCGAAGGGCTGAACCCTGATCGCTCAAGACCGTGCCCCCAGAGCCACGGTTCGAAGCAGTTCGTAGCGCGGTCCCTGCTTCGTCAAATGGCTTCGCATCAGCACGATCTGGGATGCCTCAAAGGCCCGCTCAGTGGTGAGAAACGACTCGGATTGGGGAAAGGCGAGGCTATGCTCGGTGAGCCGCAAGCCAATCGATTCAGGGGCTCCTTCCCGGACCCGGGCAACGGTCACATGAGGATGGAAGCGCTTCGACTCGAGCTCGAATCCCTGCGCTGAGAGGGTTGAGGCCAGCGAGGAATGAAGATGGATCAAGGCCTTTGCGTCGCCGCCGATGCCGAGCCAGAGAACGCGGGGAGCTCGTTTGGGTGGAAACACGCCGACTCTGTCGATCTCCAGTTTCAACTGGGGATGACGTCGAGCGAGCTCAGGCAAGGTGTAGCCAAGAAGCTCAGCGCGTTCGGGGGAAACGTTACCCAGGAAGTGCAATGTGACGTGGGCCAGCGAGGGGTCGACCAACCGCAGGTGCTGCTCCAGGCCGGTCAATTCTGCCTGGAACGCGGCGATGAGCTGATGAATCGCCGGTGGCAATTCGATGGCGAGAAAAAGTCGCCATTGCTCATCGGTGTGCGCAGATTGGGATTGGTCGGACTTCGAAAGTTCACGAGGCGGTTTGATAGCCATCTGGTCAGTATATACAGGCGCGGTTTCAGGAGGAGTGGACTGCGAGTACGCTTGAGGATAGGGTTGGACTCAGGAGGAGAAGAATGGCGACCGCATTTCTGGGCCCGCGGGGCACATTTAGCGAAGACGCAGCACTCGTTCACGCGGGCCCCGACGCAGAATTGATGGCATTTGGGAGCATACCGGCGTTGACCGCGGCGGTCGAAACCGGGCTGGCCAAGCAAGCCGTTATGCCGATCGAAAATTCGATCGAGGGATCCGTGAGTACCACACTGGACCTGCTGATTCACGAGACGCCACTGAAAATCTCAGCGGAAATCGTCGTGCCAGTGCGCCACTTCCTGGTCACAGCTCCGGGCGCCGCACTGGCAGACATACGGATTGTGACGTCGCATCCGCAGGCATTGGGGCAGTGCCGCAAGTTTCTCGAGCGCTGCTTGCCGAACGCCGAGCAGGTTGCTGCGCTCAGCACCGCGGGTGCTGTGGAGGAAGTCGCATCGCACCAGGTGGCCGACCGGGCCGCGATCGGTACAGCGCGGGCTGCGGAGCTCTATGGTGGGCAAGTTCTGGCACGGGATATTCAGGACGTCAGGACGAATGTGACTCGATTTGTCGTTTTGTCAGAATCGGACGCCGCACCAACAGGTCAGGACAAGACGTCGATCGGGTTCACGATCAAGGCAAATGTGCCGGGTGCGCTTTTCTCGATCATCGAGCCGTTCGCCAGGGAGCGGATCCAGCTGACAAAGATCGAAAGCAGACCGACGAAGGCGTGGCTGTGGGAATATGTGTTTCT